>NZ_JBSFPX010000028.1:0-48980 GCF_053588415.1 Mycobacterium sp. NPDC003449 | reverse complement strand
GCGGCGGAGGCCATGGCCGCCCCAGGGGGGGTTTGCGGTAGCGGGCCAGCCCCCACCGCAAACCCGCCGCGGCGCCGGCCAGGATCGCCACAGCAAATGCCGCCGACCACAAGTTCCAGGGCACGCCGAGCGCGCCGAAAGGCACGATGGCCAGCGCGACGACGCCGTAGGTCAAGGCTGGGCCCACGGCGACGGAGGTCGGCGGGTTCAGTCCGCCCGCCCGTGCGATCAACGCCCCGGGGATCACCAGCAACAACAGTGCGATTAGCACTCCGAACCCGAAGCCCACTGGACTAGTATGGCTGCCCAGGGCGACCCGTTCCGAGCACGCCTCGGTAGCGGAAACGCGCGGTCGGGCGCTCACCAAATCGTATCGGTTTGTGGTATTCGCGGACGCTCTAAGGTGGCTGGCATGGCATACGACGTCGCCCGGGTGCGGGGGCTGCATCCGTCACTGGGCGATGGGTGGGTTCACTTCGACGCGCAGAACGGCATGTTGGTGTCCGATGCGGTCGCGACCACGGTGTCCACGGCGTTCCGCGGCTCTATGCCCACCGCCGTCGGACCCCACCCATCGGCCCGCCGCAGCGCTGCTGTCCTGACCGCCGCCCGCCAGGCCGTCGCGGACCTCGTCAACGCGGATCCGCGCGGCGTGGTGCTCGGCCCGGACCGGGCGCACCTGCTGACCTCGCTCGCCGAGGCATCCTCGGGGCGGGTGGGGCTGGGCTACGAGGTGGTGGTGACCCGGCTCGACCACGAGGCGAATATCGCCCCGTGGCTGCGTGCGGCGAATCGCTATGGCGCCAAGGTCAAGTGGGCCGAGGTCGACATCGAGACCGGGGAACTGCCCGCCTGGCAGTGGGAAGGGCTGATCGACAAGCCGACCCGCCTGGTGGCGATCACCTCGGCGTCCTCGACCCTGGGCACCGTGACCGACCTGCGCGAGGTGACCAAGCTCACCCATGAGGTCGGCGGTCTGGTGGTGGTCGACCATTCGGCCGCGGCGCCCTACCGGCTGCTCGACGTGAACGAGATCGACGCCGACGTGATCGCACTGAACGCCGTGGAGTGGGGCGGCCCGCCGATCGGCGCGCTCGTGTTCCGGGACCCCGCGCTCATCACATCGTTCGGCTCGGTGTCGCTGAACCCGCATGCCACCGGCCCGGCCCGGCTCGAGGTCGGCGTGCATCAGTTCGGCCTGCTGGCCGGCGTGGTGGCCAGCATCGAATACCTGTCCAACCTGGACGAGGCGGCGTTCGGCACCAGGCGCGAAAGACTGTCGGTGTCAATGCAATCGGCGTCCTCGTATCTGAGCCGGTTGTTCGATTACCTGCTGACCTCGCTGCGTTCGTTACCGCTGGTGATGGTGATCGGACAGCCGGAGTCCCGCATCCCGGTGCTCAGCTTCGTGGTGCGCGAGGTGCCCGCCGAACGGGTGGTGCAACGCCTGGCCGACAACGGGATCCTGGCGATCTCGAACGCCGGCTCCCGGGTGCTCGACGTGATCGGGGTCAACGACATCGGTGGCGCGGTGACCGTCGGCCTCGCGCACTACTCGACGACCGCCGAGGTCGACCAACTGGTGCGGGCGTTGGCCTCGCTGGGGTAGTCCGGATCAGACCGTCAGCACGATCTTGCCCGCGACCGCGCCGGAGGCCAGCATTTCGTGGGCCTGCTGCGCTTCCTGGACGGGTAACTCGGCGCCGATGATCGGCTTCACCCGGCCGTCGGCGATCATCGGCCACACGTTGTCCAGCACGGCCTTGACGATCTCGCCCTTGCCGCCGGGCCCTTCGACCGGACGCGGCCGCAGTGAGGTGGCGATGACGCCGGCCCGTTTGGACAGCAGCTTGCCCAGGTTGAGTTCGGCCTTGACGCCACCCTGCATGCCGATCACGACCAGGCGTCCGCCGACCGCCATGGCGTCGACATTGCGGTCCAGATAGGCCGCACCCATGATGTCGAGGATCACGTCGGCGCCCGCGCCGCCGGTTTCGGCCCGCAGTCGTTCGACGAAATCCTCATCGCGGTAGTTGATCAGCAGTTCGGCGCCGAGGTCGCGGCAGAGCTCGAGCTTGTCGGCGGATCCCGCGGTGACCGCCACCCTGGCGCCGATGGCGCGGGCCACCTGGATCGCGTGGGTGCCGATCCCGCTGGCGCCGCCGTGCAGCAGCACGAGTGCTCCCGCCGACAACCCGGCCGTCATCACCAGGTTGGACCACACGGTGCAGGCGACCTCGGGCAGGCCCGCCGCATCCCGCAGCGCGACCCCGTCGGGGACGGGAAGCACCTGCGCGGCGGGCACCGCGACGTACTCGGCGTAGCCGCCACCGGCGAGCAATGCGCAGACCGGTTGCCCGATCGACCATCCGGCGACATCTCCACCGAGCCCGGCGACGGTGCCCGAAACCTCGAGCCCGATCACCGAGCTGGCCCCTGGCGGGGGCGGATAGTTACCCGCCGCCTGCAGCAAGTCCGCACGATTGACCCCCGCGGCGCTGACTTTGATAAGAATCTCACTATTTGCCGGTTCGACGTCGGCAACGTTTTCCCAGCTCAGGGGGTTGTTCGGAGAGTGCGTAATTGCATGCATTTATCGAAGGTTACAACGCGTCAATTTCTTGCCCCCGGCAATACCCGAGTCGCTTACGATTACGCCCATGTCAGGCATGATCGCCGGGCGTACGGCAGGGGATATGCCGGGCCTGGATATAGCCGAGCAACGGTCGTGGCAGAACTACCTCGACTCGGCATTGCGCATGTATGCGACCTTGAACCGGTCGCTGGTGGATGCACATCATCTGACGCTCAATGATGTGCGCCTGCTCGATATGTTGGACAAATCGCCCACCGGTGCGGCCCGGATGGGCGATCTGGCCGAACGGCTGATGTCGTTGCCGAGCCGGGTGACCCGTCAGATCCGCAGACTGGAGGTGCAGAACCTGGTCACCAGGTGCGCCAGTCCGGAGGACGGTCGCGGGGTCATCGCCACCATCACCGAGGACGGCAGGACCGCCGTCCGGGACGCGATGGTGACCTACGGGCAGGGGGTCCGGTCGCATTTCCTCGGCCGGCTGTCCCGTCCGCAGATCGCGGCCATGGGCGAGAACTGTCGCCGGATCAGTACCGCGTTGAAGACCGGCGCCCCGCCCGCCAAGCTCGGCCGGGTGTGAAGGCCGTACGCTTGTCGGCGGTGGCGTGGCAGAGCGGCCTAATGCACTCGCCTTGAAAGCGAGAGACGGCTAACACCGTCCGGGGGTTCAAATCCCTCCGCCACCGCCATCGGTGGCTACGCCGTGTGGTGTCTCGGTCCGCACACCTAAATTTTGCTGAAGTTGCGATTTGCGTTATGACATGCGCAGATGCGTGAGCCTCTCGAGCTCTCCCTCGTCGCCGAGTAGCCGTTGGGCTCGCAGCCGAGCGCCTCAACCGCATCGTCAGATGGTGTCTCCCTGGCGTCGAGCAGGAGTGAGTAAGTGTCGTTCGACGTCTCAAGTCGAATCATCTTTCGCGGCAGCGGATCACAGTCGCATCCGGATTCTGTCCGTGGCCGAGGAGAATTTCTATTCCAGCACCCATCCAGTCTGTGATGTGCATTTACAGCACCAGATGCGTTCGTTAACAGTCGATCTCGTCACAGAAGAGCTGATCAGTCGGTGTCGTAGTACCACCAGCGCGGCGCCACCTCGGGGCCGATCGTCAAGTCCCCGCACCTATCAGCCACCGCCGCCCGCGGACGGCCTCGACCATCGCCGCGATAACGGCGACCACCAGGGCGGCCACGGCGACGTCGAACGCGATGACCGCCACCGGAATCATCCACCACATGATCTCGTCCCCCCCCCCGTGTCGTCTACGTCGTTACGGGACGAAGCGGACAACGCGCCGCGACGCTACCGATCCCAATTCCGGCGTCGCACCGGCCGGTACCGACCGCGCCCGGCTACGCGGTGCGAAGGACGTTGTTCATCGGCTTGCCGCGTGCGAGTTCGTCGACGAGCTTGTCGAGGTAGCGGATCTTGCGCATCAGCGGATCTTCGACCTCCTGCACCTTCACCCCGCAGACGACGCCGGTGATGACCGAGGTGTTCGGGTTCAGTGAGGCCCCGGCGAAGTTGTGATCGGTAGTAATTGTCGTGGGCCAATATGGACAGACAGACGGCCCAGCACACCCGCCTCCACGGTGAGCGAGCACTGGTCGGGAGACACAGAACCGCACCACACCGTGAGCCCTGACCTGCTGACCTGACGGGAAGGTAGGCGACATGCCGCAGCACGTCCCGGGGATGGCGACCCCCAGCGATCACGCCGGGATGTGGGCGCGCACGAGCGCATCGATGCCGACCACCCTCGACCGCCCCCGCGATGTTCCGCGCCCGGAGTCGGTCGACGAGGTCACCCGATGGGCCGACAGCGAGGATCTCCGCCGCACCGAGCTCGTATATGCGCCGGTGTTCTGGGTGCTCCTCCCTCTCGCTGCGATCGGCTTCCTCGTCCACCAGACCATCACCGATCCAACGGGTGCTGGCTGGAGCATCACCATCAACGGTGAGAGCCGCGATTCCTGGCCGGCCTGGGTGGCGTGGCTCGCGTGGATCGGCGTCAGCAGCTGGTTGCTCATCGCCATGGGGGTTCTGCTGCTGCGGCTGAGTGTGCTGAGGGATCTGCGTGTCGAGATCGAGTGACGACGGCGAGGCCAGTTGGGCGACCTACATCGCCCTCGACCACCAACTCGACGACCGGATCCGCCGCAGGCTCCGCCGGAAGACAGAACGACCGAGTACGTCATGAGCAGCTTCCGGATTATCACGCCGCGGAGTCTGTTCGGGACCGATCAGCAGACCAGGCAGTGGATGGCGCGGGCACGGACTGTCGAGACCCGAACGGAGATCTGGCGCTGGGCGAGGTGGGAGTCCGTCAGCTTCTGGTTGCTCCTGCTCGGCGGCATCTGCGTCTTCGCCGCCCCGGTTCTCGGTCTCGCTTCAGGTATTTGGAGCGCGTTCGACGATCAGGCCCCGCCGTGGCTGTGGTTCCTGTTAGCCCCGCTCGGCGCCGCATTCGTCCTGCTGCTGGGCGGGGCCGCCCTCGGTTCGCACGCGAAGGATCGGCGCTTGACGGCGCTTTACGCCGACGGGCAGGCGACGATCGGTCGTCTCGACGAGGTCATCACCCACCCCGGCGGCGGGGACGAGCAGACCACCTTCGAGTTCCTCATCAGCGCAGAACTCCCCGACGGGATCATCCTGCACCGCAGGCTCTATTGGGGCGAGGACAGCAGCTTGCTCTACCCGCAGCGGTGGGTCGGCCGCACCATCCAGTTCCGCCACAACACCCTCGATCCCGACGATCTGCGGGACGTGCGCTTCGACGGCTGGCCGGACCGCGAGACGAAGGGGTGGTGACCATGAGCCGCATAGACGAGACCAGTGTGGGACCTTGGCCGGGCGATCCCTCCACGGCGTGGGCCGCCGTGGAGGGGCGCGTCCGCACCCACCGCCTCTCAGACAGGCCGGAGGCGATCCCCCGCATGGACGATCTCAGCACCCGGCTGCGGCTGCGCAAGCATCCCTCGAACGCCGCCGTCGCGACGATCCTGCTTGGCGGCGCCGGCGTCGACAGAGAGACCGTGCGGATGGACGGCCAGCGGGCGATCCGCATCGTGAGTGCCTGCGAGCGGTGGGCGACGCAGCTCGAGGCAGATCCTGAGGCCTACGCCGAGTTCTGGCGGCGATGGAAGCGGGAGGATCCCGAGGTGCTCCCCTCCGAGCTGCTGTTCGGCTCGGAGGCTGCCGGTGGATTCATCACCTGCGTGGACCGTCACCACTGCTGGTTCCTCGTCATCCCCCACCGTCGCAAGGTTCGGCTGGGCAACTCCTGGCACCATGCGCACACGCTGCCCGTGTGGTGGACCACCGAGCACGCCGACTCGATCGGCATCGACTGGGGCTCGATGAGAGCTGGATCATGAGCGATCGTTCAGCCGGTTCGCGGTCTGCTCGGTCGGTGCTCCGGCGGTTCGGGAAAGCCATTGTCAGCGAGTTCACCCCTCCGCCGAAGCCGCGGCCTGCTCCGCTGCGCAAGGAGCTCCTCGAGGGGCGAGAAGCCGTCGGTATCATCCGCTATGTCGTGTCGAACGAGTCCCCCGAAGGCGGGCCGACCGACGACGATCTCGTCGTCCATATCGATGTGAACGTCGACGGTGAGCACGTGATACTGCCTCGGACGGTCAGGTCCCCGCTGCCCGGCCCTTCTGCGGGCCGCGGGCTGATCGGAAAGGAAGTCGTCGTCCGGCACACAACGCTCGACCCCTCGTATGACAATGACGTGCTCGTGGTCCGATGGCCGGCGGCGGTCGACAGAGAGCTGACACCGTTCCGGCCGACAGGGCCGGGAGCACTCGGCTATCGGATCTGGAGTGTTTTCGCGGGTCTGAGCTTCCTGATCGGCTGGGGCGGGATCATGCTCGTCGTCCCGACGGCGTGCTGGCTTCTCATCGGCATGCTCCTCCTCGGAAATCATCCGTTCGACGGCTTCCCTGGCTGGACGAACCCTGCTGTGCTGTTCCCGGCCAGCATCGTCGCGATCCCGCTGGGCTTCTGGTCGTACGCCGCTTGCGCTCACCGCAGGGAGCAAGCGCAAGCACGGATCGAGGCGGTGCGCGGCGAGGACTCGACGTGGAGGTCTAGGCCGTGAGCAGATCATCGGAAGACCGGCGATCGCGGCGGCGAGATGGGTCGCGCGGCTCGATATGGACCGACCGCGGCACCTGGATCGGACTGTTCCTGATCTCTTCAGCCCTGCTGGCCTGGGCGATCCTGCCCCTGCCGCTCGATGGCGCGTGGCGCGGGAGCATCCTGTTCGTGGCGCTGATGCTGACCGCGGTCGCGTGCGGTGCGGGCTGGCTCGGAGCCATCTCGAACAGGCCGCTGCCGGCGCTAGATCGGACACCGCGGATCGCGCGCGTGCGCGAGGTGGTCTGTCAGTGGGAGCATCCCGACACGACGGAGGAAGAGGAGGTGCGGAGGATCATCGTCGACTACCTCGGCGGCGATGGGAGGACGCACGTCGCGCACCTCGGCGACCTCATCCACGAATCGTCGATCGACCGGTTCACGCCTGAGAGCAGCTGGCACGTGTACGCCTTCGCCGATCCGGAGCTGGCCGACACGATGGTTCTGCTCACCGAGGCGCACGACGACGTGCGGCGCAGCGGCTACCTGATCACCGGCCTCCACGGCGACGTCGAGTACACGAGCCTCCAGCAGCCCGCGGAGGGATCGCCGTTCCTGAACGGGAAGCGCAGGTTCGTCTTATGAACCGCGACACCGAGGAATTGATGGCCCGGGCACGTACGCCCGAGACCCGGGCACGGATCCGCCGGTGGGCGTTACTGAAGCGCGTCTGCTTCGGGCTGGCCTGCCTCGGGTTGACGGCGTTCGTGACCGCCATCGTCGCGTCTGCGATCCGCGAAGTCCTCGGAGAGCCGGCCCCGTGGTGGGTCTTCCTCGCAGCCTTCGCAGTACTCGTGGTTTCGATCATCCCGTGGTGCCTGGCCTCGTTCAGGCTCGACGTCGCACGGTATGCCGACGGTGAGGAAACAGTCGGCACCATCATCGAGATCGTCGTCGATGAGAACACGGATCCAGAGACGCTGCCTGCATACGACATCACGATCGCGGCCGCGCTTCCGAGTGGGAGCATCCGTCGCACCTGCCGAGTGTCTGAGCGCAAGGCGCCGGAGCCTGGACAGGTGGTCCGGTTCCGCCACAACACCGGTGACCCGGCCGACCTCAAGGATGTGCTGTTCGTCGGCTTCGTCGATGCACCAGAACTCGAAGGGGGCTCAGTGACATGAGTCGCGCAAAGAACTTCTTCGGCGCTTTGTTCGGCTGGCGACACCGCCGCGCCGAGCGTGCCCGCAGCATTCGGCTCACCGGGCCGCAGGTGCGGGCGAAGGTGGTCGAGGTGAAGCGCTCCAAGGGCAGCAACGCGCACGACTACTTCGACGTCACGCTCACGTTCACCGACTCCCACGGGGTCGAGCGCGAGCACAGGGCCGGGACGCGCACCCACAAGCCGTATGTCGGCAGTATGCACTGGATCCGCTACGACCCCAAGAAGCCGGGCCGCAAGTCCACCCGGTTCGTCGAGTGGGAGCCCCGCCGTTGACCGCCGAGGCTTACAGCAACTGGTCCGGCAGCGGGCCGCACACCTCGATGAACGGACCCATCACACGTTTGAAGACTCGGGTGTCGACGTCGCCGGGCTCGAGATCGCGCATTAGGGCCGCGACGCCGAGCGTCCAGAACGGCCGCAGGTCGATGCCGGAACCCTGCGGAGCTACGTGGTCGAGGTGCAACAGGAAGGCCTTGGGCACCGGAGCAGCGACTGCCTGTGCCCATGCCGACGATGGATCGGCGGGCCAGTGTTGCGGCTCAGTCGGATGCACCCGGTACCTCGCGGTGTTCCCCGATGCTGTCGAACAGTGCGTCCTCCAGGTCGTCGGGGTCCAGCGTGGTGTGCCGGAAGCGCAGTGTCTGACCGATCTCCGGCCGCGGTTGGTCCCCGCCGAGCGTGCAGTGTCTGCGGATGGCCGGCCCGCCTTCCACCGCCGCGGACACTGTGAGCATGAAGTAGCGCGAGACGCTGCCGTCGTCGTTGGTACGACGCACCTCGGTGACCTTTTCGATCGGCGCTTCGGAAACATGCGCTTTGGTGAACCACGCGCGGTACCGCCGGTGGCCGCAGTAGAGGGCGCCGAGGATGCCCACCGGGATCAGCAGGAAGCCTGAGACGGCGGTTGCGACCCACAGTCGTTCAGGGCTGGGGCTGAACGCGCTCGCGATGGCTCCGACCAGACCGGCCACCGCCAGAACCAGGCACGTGATCGCGCCGACGCCCCACCAGTGGTAGGCGCGACCGGGCGCTGTGGACAGGGACTCGTCGACGCTCATGCGCCCGGCCCCAAGGTTGCCCTACGTTCCTCGCGTCCGAAGAACGCGTCGTCGAGGTCGTCCGGGTCGAGCGTGCGGTGACGGAACTCAACTGGCTTCTCGACCCAGCCGAGCGGATCAGGACCCCCGCCGATATCGATCCTCCGACGGATCGTCACCCCGTGTGCGAGTTCCGCATCGATCAGCAGGTGATACTTCGACGCCCCGTCTCCGTACTGGCTTTCAAGGACGTCGAGAACCGTGCCCACGGCGGTTGGAGCTCCAGCGAAGAGAGCCGCGCGGTGCTTGTCCCACGAGATCCTGAGCAGGCAGCCGCTTAGGAAGGTGGCGGCGAAGCCCGCGATCCACGCCCAGGTCGGGAAGTTACCGAGCGCACTGGCGATGCAGAACACGAAGCCTGCCAGCGTGAATAACGCGAACACCGCCCGCGCCCGGTTCCAGCGGCGGGTACCGCGATCGATGGACACATCACCCGAACCGTCCACGGCGCCCCTCCTCGCCCGCTTCCCGTCGTTGTCTCCCACCATATCCAACGCGCACTTCTTGTCTTTTCGAAAGCCTGGCAATTTTCTGAAAGCCCGCTGTGGATGCTTCGGATACGGTGTGGCGGCCATGTCGGTATCGGAGAGCACGGTGAACGCCAGTACGTACGGACGCGCGGACCGGATCACCCGGCCGTCTCCGCCACGATCATCACGAGGTGACGCTCGGGCCCGGGGTAGCCACCGTTTCGTCCGCGGCAGTGATCACTACCGATGCGTCGAAGAGGGCGGCCGGGAAATTCCGCAAGCCGCGTGATGTCCGTGGTGCTGGCGCGGATCACGGGGCGAGTGGCGGCGTTGCTCATACCCGCCCGCCACCGCTCTAGAGTCGCTGTGCGGTGAAGGTGGCGGCCTGGTCGGCCATCCCGTTCGTCGCGTACAGGCTGTGCAGGTTCGCGTCGCCCGGGTCGGTCGAGCACACCGGATCCCCGTCGACGCACATCTCGACGGTCTTGGCGGTGTACAAGTGGCCGATGGTGATCGGTGGTGCGGTCGACTGGATGGTGTTCATGAACCCGGTCGACGGTTTACCGAACAGGGCCACCGCCGCGACGTGATCGGCCACATCCGTCGGCATCGGCCCGGTGATTCCTTCGGGGAGCACGAAGTTCGGCGGCACCGAGTCCGCGGTGATGTAGGCGGCGACCGCGGCGCCCTGGGAGAAGCCGCCGAGCACCGTCTTGGTGTCCGGGCAGGCGGCCGCGGTCTGGCGGATCTTGTTGCTGGCGTCGATCACCCCGTCGGCCGCCCTTGGGAAGTCCAGCGACGCAGGGTAATTCACCGGATACACGTCCACCGACTTGTTGCCGACCTGATTGCGCAACGCATCGACGAAGGCCTGCCCGGTGCCGCCGACACCCGGCGGCTCGAACGTGCCTCGGGCGAAGACCACCTGCACGTCCGGACACGGTGCGGCATGGGCCGCTGGCGGTGCGAGGAAGATCCCGAATGCCGGTGCCAAGGTGGCCAGAACCGCCGCGGCAAGCCGGCCCGATCCGAAGACGCTCATGTGTTCCCCAACTCCACGTAAGTTCACACCCGACGGCTGACTCAGCTGCACTAGCGCGCGAGAGTCGGGCGAAATTGATAGCACCTCTAACCGTAGAGAGGAATCGCCGGGTTCGCACTACCGGAAACATGGTCGGTCGTGTGGTTTACTTCACAATTCCGTCGACCGCCTGACGGAGCAGCGGCGCATCGGCGACGATTTGCAGTTCGGTGAGGAATTCGATGCGTGTCCTGGTGGCCGGGGCGACGAGCGTCGCCGGGGCCCCGTTGCTGCGCGAACTCACCGCACGCGGACACCGGGTGGCCGGCGTGACCCGATCGGCCGCCAAGACAAGCCAGATCTCGGCTCACGGTGCCGAGCCGGTGCTGGCCGATGTTCTCGATGCGGGCCAGATCGACTCTGCGGTAGGCGAATTCGCGCCCGAGGTGGTGGTGAGCCTGCTGACCACCCTGCCCAAGCTGGGACCGTTGCGGATCAGGGACTTCGACCCGGCCAAGGAACTGTGGAGCCGGGGCGCCGGGAACCTGGTGGCCGCGGCACAGCGTGCGGGGGTGCGTCGCGTGGTCGCGGAATCGGTGATCTTCGCCTACGGCTACGGTTCGACCGGGCCGGATCTGATGGATGAGACCGACCCGTATCCCGGCCCGCCGCCGCCCGGCGGCGAGGAGATGCTCGCCGCGTTGCGCGGGATGGAACGCAATGTGCTGACGTCGGGCGAGCGTAGTGGCACCGAGGGAATCGTGTTGCGCTACGGCGCTTTCTACGGGTCCGGCGTCACCCACGACGACCTGTTCCGCCGGCTGGCCACGTGGTGGGCGCTGCCCGCGATGACGGGCGGCGGAACCCTGTCCTGGGTGCACATCGACGATGTGGCCCGCGCGACGGCCGATGCGCTGGAGCGCGGACGGGGCGGGGAGATCTACAACATCGTCGACGACCGGCCGCGGTCGTTCGGCGACTACGTGGCCGAGCTCAACGCCAAGCTGAACCGGCCGCGCCCCTGGCCGATCTCGCGGCGGCTGGTCGGTCTGGTGGCTCCGTATGCGGCTACCGCATTCGGCACCACGTGGCTGCCGTTGTCGAACGCGAAGGCCAAGGCCGAACTCGGCTGGACGCCTACTCCCCGGTGAACCGCGGCGGCCGCTTCTGGAACATCGCGGTGACCGCCTCGGTCAGATCCTTCGACGGCAGGAACGCCGAGTTCCACGCCGCCACGTAGCGCAGGCTCTCCGACACCCGGGCGATGCGCTGCTGATCGAGCACGTCCTTGACGCCGGCGACGGTCAGCGGCGGGTTGGCCGCGATCTCGGCGGCGGTGGCATGCGCGGCCGCGAGCGCGGCATCGGGATCGTCGTAGACATCGTTGACCAGACCGATCTTCTCGGCCCTTGCGGCATCGATATCTCGGCCGGTCAAGGTCAACTCGCGCAGATGCCCGTCGGACAGGATCAGCGGAAGGCGGGCCAGGCTGCCCACATCGGCCACGATCGCCAGTTTGGTTTCCCGCACCGAGAACTTCGCGTCGGCGCTCGCGTAGCGAATGTCGGCCGCGCTGATCAGGTCGACCCCGCCACCGATGCACCAGCCGTGGATGGAGGCCACGGTCGGGGTGCGGCAGTCGGCGACCGCGCTGATCGCGCCCTGCATCTTCTGCAGCGTGGTGTGGAACTCGGCGCGGGCCTTGGCCCCGGCATCCAGGCCGGGCAGCGTGGCGCCCATGGCGGGCAGGTCGAGCCCGTAGCTGAAGTTCCTGCCCGACCCGGTCAGCACGATCGCCCGCACCTCCGGATCGGCGTCCAGCGCGCCGAACAGCCCGGGCATCTCGGCCCAGAACGCCGGCCCCATCGCATTGCCCTTACCCGGACCGATCAGGGTCACCTGCGCGACGTAATCCTTGGTTTCGACGGAAACGGACTCGTACGTGTCGCTCATGGGAGGGACACTACCGAGTATGAACGAACTCGAATCCGCCGAGGCGACCCTCGGTGTCCTGCAAGGCGTCCTTCAGGAGATCACCGCAGACGACCTGTCCCGGCAGACGCCCTGCCGGGAATTCGACGTGGTTTCGTTGACCGACCACCTGCTGAGCTCGATCACCATGATCGGGGGCGCCGCGGGCGCTGAGATCCCGGCCCGTGACCCGGATGCCCCGGTGCGCGATCAGGTTCTCGCCGCCGCCCGACCCGCGGTGGCCGCGTGGCGCGAGCGGGGTGTCGACGGCACCGTTCCATTCGGCCAGGGCGAGGTGCCCGCGACCATGATGGCGCGCATCCTCTCGCTCGAATTCCTGGTTCACGCCTGGGATTACGCCGCGGCCGTCGGGCTCACGGTGGACGTGCCCGATCAGCGGTCCGAGCGCGTCCTGGAATGGGCGCAGGGCATCATCACGCCGGAGGGGCGGGTGCGTGCGGGCTTCGACGATCCGGTCGAGGTCGCGGCCGATGCGCCGGCGATGGACCGGCTGCTGGCCTTCACCGGGCGCAGGCCCTAGACCCGCTGCAGGTAGAAGTACAGGTAGCGGGGTTCTCCGGAGCCGGTGTCGACCGCGCCCTTACCGTTCATGATGCCGATGACGGTGTCGTCGTCGACCACCTTGAAATGATCGTGCACCGGGCGCCCGTCGTAGACCATCGAGGCCGTCACCTCGCCGCGGAACTCCTCCAGCCACAGGCTGGCCTCGCCGTTCATGGCCTCGGTGTTGGAGAACTTGTTGCCGTCGGCGTCCAGGCACACGAGCGGTTTGGCGTCGTCGGCCGATACGAAGGTCTTACCGAACCAGTTGAGCCGCTTCATGAATCCGTTGGCTTTGTGGCCGGTGTGGAATTCGCCGCCCTGCCATTCGCCGATCATGAATTTGATTCCGGCCGGTTTCAGCACGGCCCAGAACGCGTCGAGTTCGGCATCGGGAATCTGGTCGTCCCGGTTTTTGAAGGCCTCGAACGTGCCACGTGCGTCGGCCATCACCCTCCTATCCAGCCCTGGGCGAAGGCCAGGAACGCGTCGTTTTCGTGCGGAGCGCCGATGGTGACCCGCACGCCGTCTTCACCGTACGGCCGCACGATGATCCGGTTGTCGGCGGCCCTGGCCACGAAGTCCAGTGTGCGTTCGGCCAGCGGCAGCCAGACGAAGTTGGCCTGCGACTGCGGAAAGTCGAACCCCGCTTCGCGCAGTGCGGTGCTCACCCGGGTCCGTTCGGCCACGACGGCGTCGGTGCGGGCCAGGAGTTCGTCGGCGGCGTCCAGGCTGGCGATGGCCGCGGCCTGCGAGACGCTCGTCGCGCTGAACGGTACGTACACCTTGCCCAGCGCGGTGACGATGTCCGGGTCGGCGACGGCGTAGCCGACCCGCAGCCCGGCCAGCCCGTAGGCCTTGGAGAAGGTCCGCAGCACCACCACATTGCGGTGATTCCGGGCCAGCCCGAGGCTGTCGGGCGCCATCCCGTCGCGGATGTACTCGACGTACGCCTCGTCCAGCACGACCAGGATGTCCGGCGGCACCGCCGCCACGAACCGGGCCAACTCATCCGGGTCGACCACGGTGCTGGTCGGATTGTTCGGGTTGCAGACGAAGATGAGCCGGGTGCGGTCGGTGATCGCGGCCAGCATGGCGTCGAGGTCATGGGTGTGGTCCCGCAACGCCACCTGCACGCCGGTGGCTCCCGCGGTGCGCACCTGCAGCGGATAGATCTCGAAGCTGCGCCACGCGAACAGCACCTCGTCGCCGACGGTCGATGTGATTTGGATCAACTGCTGGCACAAGCTCACCGATCCGCAGCCGACGGCGACGTTCTCGGGTGCGACGTCGACATGCTTGCCCAGACGTTCCCGCAGGTCGAGGTAGCCGTTGTCGGGATAGCGGTTGACGTTCTCGGTGGCTTTGAGGATCGCGTCGCGTACGCCGGGCAGCGGCCCGTGCACAGTTTCGTTGCTGGCGATCTTGATCGCGCCCGGGACCGTTTTGCCTGGTGTGTAGGCGGGAAGGTCAGCCATTTCGGGCCGCAATCGGATAGTCATTTGGTCAGCATAGGTGAGGCTGTGTACGCTGTGCCCTCGGCGGTTTCGGGCACCAGGACGGCGTCCGGTACCCTCACAGAAGTTCAAGGAGGCGTGCCAGAGCGGCCGAATGGGACTCACTGCTAATGAGTTGTCCTCTTACCGGGGACCGGAGGTTCAAATCCTCTCGCCTCCGCCACGGTTGACCCCGGTCGACCGCACAACTGAATATGCGATGTACCAAGCGCCCGTAGCTCAACGGATAGAGCATCTGACTACGGATCAGAAGGTTAGGGGTTCGAATCCCTTCGGGCGCGCTCGTGCTCTCACTTGCGGGTGATCGTCGCCGCGATATCGCAGGCGATCTCACCCAGCACCTCATCGGTCACATGCGTGCGGGCGGCCTGCCGGTCGAGCTGGAACATCGACGCCAGCAGGTCCACATGTCCGGAGATCTGCACCCGCGCCAGTTCCCACGGCACATGCAGGCCGTGCCGGCGAGCGAGGAACCGGAGCAACACCCCGACACGGTCGTTCATCCAGGGCGAGCGGCCCATGACGGCCGTGGCCGACGTCCTCATCTGCCCGGCGTACCGGCGGCGCCGCGAAGTCCCGGCCGGACCGTGCCCGGACTGGCGCTGCTGCGTCCCCTGCTGCGGCCTGGCCCGGCAGGGCGCCTCACCACGCGGTGCATCGCACCCGGTGAAGGCGGCCGTCCGCATCACCTTCGCGGTGGCCATCGCGTGTCTGTGACCCATCGACCCGTATCTGCTCCGCCGAATATTGTTTGCCACATCGACTTTACGGGACGATCGCCGCACCGCGCCGAAATCAGGTCCACAGCACCGCGATCCCCGCGGCGAGTAGCGGGAGGGCACCCGCGGCGACGAACAGCGGCAACACCGGTCCTCCGGTCCGGCGCTGGCGCACCCGGCCGATACCGAGGACGGCGCCCAATGTGATCAGGATGATCAGCTTGACGCCGATCTTCGGATAGTTGATCGCGATGCCCGCGGGCCACGGTGCGGCCAGGGCCAGGCCGGTGAGCAGTGAGAGCGTGATCCCGTAGTCCATCACCCGGGTGATCTCGAAGCGGCGGGCGGCCGCCTCGGCGACCCAGGCGCCGACCATGACGGCGAAACCGATCAGGTGCAGATAAACAACTACATTGCGTAGTAGGTCCATGGCCGGATCTTAGGCGACACACGTCGGCGCGCCACGCTCAGCTAGGGAGGGAGCGCGACGCGCCAACTTCGGCCCAGAGTAAACCCGTGTGGCTCCAGATTCCAGCGGTTTGCCGTCCGCGCGGCGGTCATCGGCCGCCGGTGACGTAGCGTGGGGCCGGTGCGGCTCCTGCTCATCGCCGATACCCATGTACCCAAGCGTGCTCGCGATCTCCCCGGCCGACTATGGGATGAGGTCGAGCGCGCCGACGTCGTTGTCCACGCGGGCGATTGGGTGGAACCGGGGTTGCTCGACGCGTTGGGCGACCGGGCCGCGCGGCTGGTGGCCTGCTGGGGCAACAACGACGGCGCAGAGCTGCGCAGGCGGTTGCCGGAACGGGCCGATGTGACATTGGCCGGCCTGCGCTTCACCGTGGTCCATGAGACCGGCGCGGCCACCGGCCGTGAGGGCCGGATGGCGCGGGACTATCCGAACACCGATGTGCTGGTGTTCGGCCACAGCCACATCCCGTGGGACACCACCACGAAAACCGGTCTGCGGCTGCTGAATCCGGGCTCGCCGACGGACCGACGGCGTCAGCCGTACTGCACCTACATGACCGCCCACGTCGCGGGCGGCGTGCTCTCCGATGTCGAACTGCATGCCCTGGACCGGCCATGACCCGATCGCGGAACGCGAAGGCGAAAGTCGCCGACGTCCACGAGATCGCCGCGTCGATGCCTCACGTCAAGCGGATCGAGGGGCCCAAGGGCAACCCGATCTACCAGGTGGGCGGAAAGTCGTTCGTGTTCTTCCGCACGCCGCAGCCGGATGCGGCCGATCCGGATACCGGTGAGCACTACCCCGACGTCATCATGATCTGGGTGGAATCCGAGAGCGACAAGCTCGCCCTCGTGCAGGATCCGGGCTCGCCCTTCTTCACCACCGGGCGGTTCGATGACCATCCCTCGGTTCTGTTGCGGGCCAGTCGGTTAGCCGAGATCAGCCGTGGCGAGCTGGCCGAGCTCATCCAGGACGCCTGGCTGTCGCAGGCCTCGGCGCGGCGGGCCGAGAAGTGGCTGGCCGAACACGGCTGAATCACCCGGCCTCGGCCGCGCAGATCAGATCGATGTGTCGGGTGGCCCAATCACTCAGCGGTTCAAGGGCGTTCAGCAGCGCCTCGCCAGCGGCCGTCATCGAGTACTCCACGCGGGGCGGCACCTCGTGATAGCTCTCCCGGTGCACAACGCCGTGCCGTTGCAGCTCCTTGAGGTGCTGGGTGAGCATCTTCTGGGAGACCCCGGGCAGGCTGCGGTGCAGGGCGTTGAAACGCTTCGGTCCGCCCTGCAGCTCCCACAGGATGAGCGATTTCCATTTTCCGTCCACCACCGCGAACGCCGCGTCCAGCCCGCACGTGTACTCGCCCAGCTCGCTCATGACCATCCCCAGTGTTCGGCACCAACAGTTACCAAAAGGTAAGTATACCACTTTAAAGTGGGTACTTGTCTCACAGTAAGCGATTCTCGAACGATGGTGGCATGACAACCACACCGCATTCGATCGGCTTCCTCGGACTGGGGGCGATGGGCTCGCAACTGGCCCGGACCGCAATCAGCGCAGGCCATCCGGTCACCGTCTGGAACCGCAGCCCCGAACGGGCCACCCCGTTGGTGGCCGACGGGGCCGTCGCGGCGCCGGATCCGGCAGCCGTCCTGGCCTGCGACCTCACCGTGCTGTGCCTGTTCGACCACGCCTCGGTGCATCAGGTGCTCGACCCGGTGGCGGGCCAACTGGCCGGGCGCCGGCTGGTGAACCTCACCACCACCGCACCGGAACGGGCACGCGAACTTTTCCGGTGGGCGGCCGGGCACGGTGCCGACTATCTCGACGGCGGCATCATGGCGACACCCGAGATGATCGGCACCCCGCAATCGTCGATCCTCTACAGCGGATCGTCCGCGCTCTACGACGACCATCGTAAGCTGCTCGAACTCTGGGGAACCCCTGAGTATCTCGGTGACGACGCGGGGATGGCGTCGCTGTACGACCTGGCGCTGCTATCGGCCATGTACGCGATGTTCGCCGGCTTCTTCCACGGCGCGGCGATGGTCGGTGCGGCCGGCGTCCCCGCCAAGGAGTTCGCGGCCCGCGCCGCGGGATGGCTTTCGGCGGTGGTGCCGTCGCTCGCCGGATACGCCGAGGTGATCGACGGCGGCGACTACGGGGTGGTGGGCCAGCAGAGCCTGCTGTTCTCCGACCTCGGCGACATCATCGAGGCCAGCCGGGATCAGGGCATCGGCAGCGAGGTCGTCGATGTGGTGCAACGCCTCATCCGCCGCCAGATCGACGCGGGTCACGGCGCCGACGGCTTCGCCAGGGTCATCGAGAGCATCAAGGACGGTGCCGCATGACCACCTCGGTAACCGTGCTGGGTCTCGGGCCCATGGGGCGGGCGCTGGCCGGCGCGCTGCTGAACGCGAATTACCGCACCACGGTGTGGAATCGGACCGAGGCCAAGGCCCGGCCACTCCTGGACCGGGGCGCGGTGTGGGCCGATACGCCCGCGTCGGCGGTCGCGGCGGCCGACGTCACGCTGGTCAATGTCGTCGACCACGCCGCGCTCGACGAGGTTCTGGGTGCCGCCGGTGACGCGATCGCCGGGCGGACGGTCGTCGGGATGTGCTCCGACATCCCCGACGCCGTGCGGCGCACCGCCGCACTGGTGGCCTCCCGCGGCGGTCATTACCTGGACGGGGCCATCATGACGCCGACCGACACCATCGGCACCCCAAGTGCCAGTGTTCTTTTCGCCGGGCCGCAGGACCTCTTCGGAACTCACCGGGCAGTGTTCGAGATGCTGGCCGCGGTCACCTGGGTGGGCGAGGACATCGGCCGGGCGGCCGCGTTCGACCTGGCGCTGCTCGACGTGTTCTGGACCGCGGTGAGCGGATTCCTGCACGCCCTGTCGGTGGCGGGAGCCAACGGTATCTCGGCGGCGGAACTGCTGCCCCACGCCGGCGGCATCGCCTCGATCCTGGCGCCGATCTTCGACGAGATCGCCACCCGGGTCGAAGCGGCCCGCCATGGCGACGCCGCCGCACCGGTGTCGTCGGTGGCGGCGTCGGTCCGGCACCTGATCGCCGCGTCGCGGGCGGCGGGTTACGACGCGGGCGCACTGGAGGCGTTCCGGGGTTACGTCGACGCCGCGGTCGCCGACGGGCACGGCGCGGACGAGATCAGCCGCATCCGCCCCACGGCCGCGACCACTTAGGCCTGGCCTCCCAGCGCGAGCAGACGTGAAACTGCCTATTTTCCGGCGAAATCAGGCAGCTTTGCGTCTGCTCGGCGGAGAAAATCAGGGTCCTGTTTATCCGAGCCCGCCGCCCGCACGGGCACGGTCGTCAATAATGTGCTCCATGGAGCAGAAGCCGCCCACCGCCGTCATCGAATCCGCCCACCGCGCTCAGCGCGAGGGCCTGCCGTTCGGCGACGACCGGGATTTCGCCGACGCCGACCGGGGCTTCCTCGGTGCGCTCGAACCATGCGTGGTCAAGGCCGCCGACGGCAGGGTGGTCTGGGACAACGACGCGTACGCATTCCTGGACGGTGAACCGCCGACCACCGTCCACCCCAGCCTGTGGCGCCAGTCCCAGCTGTGCGCCAGGCAGGGCCTCTACGAGGTGACCAGGGCGAGCGGAGCGACGGGAACGGATCTGCCGGGCATCTATCAGGTTCGCGGACTCGACCTCTCCAACATCAGCTTCATCGAGGGCGACACCGGCGTCATCGTCATCGACCCGCTCATCTCGACCGAGACCGCGGCCGCCGCCCTCGCGCTGTACCGCGCCCACCGGGGAGATCGCGCGGTGCGCGCCGTGATCTACACCCACAGCCACGTCGACCATTTCGGCGGTGTGCTCGGCGTGACCTCGCAGGCCGAGGTCGACGCGGGCACGGTGGCCATCGTCGCACCGGAACACTTCACCGATCACGCCGTGCAGGAGAACGTCTACGCGGGAACGGCGATGGCCCGCCGGGCCGCTTACATGTACGGCGCCGCGCTGGACCGTGGTCCGAGCGGGCAGGTCGGCTGCGGGCTCGGACAGGTGGGCTCGACCGGGGAGGTCGCGTTGATCGTGCCGACCGTCGACATCCGCGAGACGGGTGAGAAACACACGTTCGACGGTGTCGAGATCGAGTTCCAGATGGCGCCCGGCACCGAGGCGCCCGCCGAGATGCACTTCTACTTCCCGAAGTTCCGGGCACTGTGCATGGCCGAGAACGCCACCCACAATCTGCACAACCTGCTGACCCTGCGCGGCGCGCTGGTCCGCGACCCGCACGGCTGGGCCGGCTACCTCACCGAGGCGATCGACACCTTCTCCGACCGCGCCGACGTGGTGTTCGCCTCGCACCACTGGCCGACCTGGGGGAAGGACAACATCGTCGAATTCCTGTCCCTGCAACGGGATCTGTACTCCTACCTGCATGACCAGACGCTGCGTCAGCTGAACCAGGGCCACACCGGGATCGAGATCGCCGAGACCTTCGAGATGCCGCCGGCCCTGCACCAGGCCTGGCACGCCCACGGCTACTACGGATCGGTCAGCCACAACGTCAAGGCGGTGTACCAGCGCTACATGGGCTGGTTCGACGGCAACCCGGCGCGGCTGTGGGCGCATCCGCCGGAGGCCGTCGGGCCACGCTACGTCGAGGCCATCGGGGGCATCGACCGGGTCGTTGAACTCGCCCGCCACGCCTTCGACGCCGGCGACTTCCGCTGGGCAGCAACCCTGCTCGATCATGTGATCTTCACCGACCCGAGCCACGACGAAGCCCGCACCGTGTACGCAGACACGCTCGAGCAGCTGGCCTACGGTGCGGAGAACGCCGTCTGGCGCAACTTCTTCCTCTCCGGCGCCACCGAACTCCGGCAGGGGAATTTCGGCACGCCGACCCAGACCGCCTCACCCACCCTGATGGCGCAGCTGACACCGGAGCAGATGTTCGACGCCTTGGCGATCAACGTGAACGGTCCGCGCGCGTGGGATCTCGATCTCGCACTGGATGTGTCGTTCTCCGACCTTGGGGCGAACTATCGGTTGACGCTGCGCAACGGAGTCCTGGTGCACCGCAAGGTGCCCGCCGATGCCGAGAGCGCACATGTGACGTTGAACCTGGAGACCAAGGCCAGGTTGTTGCTCCTGGCCGCGGGTGATTTCACCTCGCACGGCCTCGAACTCGGCGGCGACGCGGCCGCACTGCGGCAGTTGGTGAGTGTGCTGGACAAGCCCGACCCGAACTTCAGCATCATCACGCCGTAACCTTCTCCCGCCGAAAAGACGCGTAGGTACCCGACACGCCCGGGATTTGGTACCGCGGTGTCTGCTGGCCGGGTCAGGGCAGGCCACCGTCGGCCCGCACGATCGAACCGGTGGTGTAGCTCGACGCGTCCGACATGAGAAACAATGCCGCACCGACGATTTCACTTGGGTCTCCGGCCCGCTGCAGGGCCAGGTGGGCAAATGGCTGCCCGCTGGTATCCCATGCCTTGCTGATATCGGTGAGGAAGGGCCCCGCCATCAGGGTGTTGACCCGCACCGTCGGGGCGAACGCCTTGGCCAGCCCCTCGGTCAGGGTGTTCAGCCCGGCCTTGGCCGCCGCGTAGGGCAGCATGTGCTCGTCGGGGCGCAGTGAACCCGACGAGCTGATGTTGAGGACAGCGCCGCCACCGTCGGCCACCATCCGTTCGCCGATCAGCGCCGACAGCCGGAACGGGCCCTTGAGGTTGAGGTTGACCACGGCGTCGAACAGCTTCTCGGTCACCGACCCCAGCGAATCGTAGAGCGGTGACATCCCGGCGTTGTTGACCAGCACGTCGACCTTGCCGAACCGGGCATAGGCGGCCTGCACCAGCCCGTCGAGTTCATCCCAGCGCCCGACGTGCACCTGATACGGGAAGGCGGCGCGGCCCGTCGTGGCCGCGATCTCCTCGGCCGTGACGATGCAGGACTCCAGGTTGCGGCTGGCGATCACCACGTCGGCGCCGCAGCGGGCGGCCGCCAGCGCGATCTGGCGGCCCAGCCCCCGGCTGCCACCCGTGACCAGCACAACCCGGTCGGTGAGGTCGAAAAGCTGGTCGGCGTAACCCATATCAGTATGGTGTCACGGTGCAGTTGCTTCTGGTCCGACATGCGTTGCCGTTGCGCAGCGAACCCGGTCAAGGATCCGATCCGGTGCTCTCCGATGTCGGCGTCGAACAGGCCGGCCGGCTGCCCGCCGCGCTGGCCCGGTTCCCCATCGCCGGCATCGTCAGCAGCCCGCAACGCCGCGCCGTGCAGACCGCCGACCCGCTGGCCGCGGCGCGCGACCTGCCGGTCCGGGTCGACGACCGGCTGGCCGAATACGACCGCGACATGTCGCACTACGTGCCGATCGAGGAGATCGCCGAGGAGAATCCCGCCGAGCTGGCCCGGCTGGCGTCCGGGCACCTGCCCGGTGGCGTCGACGAGGACGCGTTCTCCGGGCGGATCGCCGCCGCGGTCGCCGACCTGGCGGCCGACGCGGACCACGAGTCCACGGTGGCGGTGTTCAGCCACGGCGGGGTGATCAACGTGCTCCTGCACCAGATCCTCGGCACCGAGCGGCTGCTGTCCTTCCACATCGACTACGCCTCGGTGACCCGGGTGCTGTCCTCACGCTCGGGGCGGCTCGCGGTGGGGTCGGTCAACGAGACCGAGCACGTATGGGACCTGCTGCCGAGGAACGCCCGGTGGTAGACAGTTCCAGTGACATATCTGGAAGGCCTCGACCTGGCCGCACTGGACCGCCACCTGCGCGGCGAAGGGATTCCCCGCAGCGGTGAGCTGCGAGCCGAGCTCATCTCGGGCGGCCGCTCCAACCTGACGTTCCGGGTCGGCGACGATGCCCACACCTGGGTGCTGCGCCGCCCGCCACTGCACGGGCTGACGCCGTCGGCGCACGATATGGCCAGGGAGTACCGGGTGGTGGCGGCGCTGGCCGACACCCGGGTTCCGGTGGCGCGTGCGGTGACGATGTGCGACGACGACGCGGTGCTCGGCGCGCCGTTCCAGATGGTCGAGAACGTGGACGGCCTGGTGGTACGTAGCGCCGCCGAACTCGACGCGTTGATCCCGTCCGGCGACCCGGCGCAGGCCGCGGCCTGCGTGGATGCGCTGATCCAGGTGCTGGCCGACCTGCACGCGGTGGATCCGGTGGCGGTCGGGTTGGGCGATTTCGGCAGGCCCGACGGTTACCTGGAACGCCAGATCCGGCGGTGGGGTTCGCAGTGGGAGCATGTGCGGCTGCCCGACGACACCCGTGACGACGATGTGCACCGCCTGCACGCGGCGCTCGGCGAGGCGGTTCCGCGGCAGGGCCGGGTCTCGATCGTGCACGGCGACTACCGGATCGACAACACGATCCTCGACGCCGGGGACCCCACGGTGGTGCGCGCCGTGCTGGACTGGGAGCTGTCCACGCTAGGCGACCCGCTCAGTGACGCCGCGCTGATGTGCGTGTACCGGGACCCGGCCTTCGACCTCGTCCTGGACATCCACGCCGCCTGGACATCGCCGCTGTTGCCGTCGGCCGACGCGCTGGCCGACCGGTATGCGACGGTTTCGGGTCTGGAATTGGCGCACTGGGACTTCTACATGGCCCTGGCCTACTTCAAGCTCGCGGTCATCGCGGCGGGCATCGATTTCCGGCGCCGCGAGGGCGGCGGTGACGACGGTCCGCGGGTCGGTGAGGCGGTGGCCCCGCTGATCGCCGCCGGGCTGCGCGTGCTGGGCTGATCTCAGCCGCGCAGCGCGGCCTTCAGGTTCTGCTTGGCGGTGCGGCGCAGCTGGAAGATGCGGGCGGTTCCGGCGGCCACGGTGAGCAGGCCACCGGCCACCGCGGCACCCAGGATCGCCACGCCGGTCGGCAGCGACCAGTGCCAGCCGAGGAACGTGAGCGGAACCGGCTCGGTGTTCTGTGCGATGAAGATGAGCAGCACGATGAGCACCAGGAAGCCCATGATCAGGGCTGACCACAACGCCGCCGCGCGGGTCAGCCCGGGTTTGTCGGGTGCGCGTCTGCCCTTGTCCGGTGGGGTCGTCTCGGCCGGGGTCGACTCCGGCGGGGTGGTATCCGGCGTCGGCTCCGGAAAGCCGTTGGCCGGCTCATCGCTGGTCATGGTGACATCTTTGCCCGGATCGGCCGCAAAGCAAACCACCACGAGCCAAACCACGGCGGCATGTCGGGCCTGCCGTTAAGGTCTTGGAGGCGGGTCGACGTGAGAACGTGGCCATCAGATTCTGCCGCCGTCGCCGAAAGGACGCGCGCATGCAGCACCGCACCCTGGCAACATTGGCGACCCTGCTCGCATTACTGACCGTGCTCGCGACCGGCTGCGGCAGCTCGAATCCGCTGGGCGGTGGCGAAATCTCGGGCGACCTCAAGTCCATCGTGGTGGGGTCGGCGGATTTCACCGAATCCAAGATCATCGCCGAGATCTATGCGCAGGCGCTGGAGGCCAACGGCTTTGAGGTCGGCAGACAGTTCGGCATCGGCAGCCGCGAAACGTACGTGCCTGCGGTGCAGGACCACTCGATCGACCTGATCCCCGAATACACCGGCAATCTGCTGCAGTACTTCGACAAACAGACCACCGCGACCACCTCCGATGCGGTGCTGCTCGAGCTGTTCAAGGCGCTGCCGGGCGACCTGTCGATCCTGGTGCCGTCGCCTGCCGAGGACAAAGACACCCTCGCCGTCACCGAGGCGACCGCGCAGAAATGGAACCTCAAGACCATCGAGGATCTCGCGAAACACTCGGCCGAGGTGAAAGTCGGCGCACCATCGGAATTTCAGACCCGCGAGACGGGTCTGGTCGGGCTGAAGTCGCGGTACGGGCTGGACATCGCCCCGGTCAATTTCGTCTCGATCAGCGACGGCGGCGGGCCGGCCACCGTGGACGCCCTCAACAGCGGCGCGGTCACGGCCGCCAACATCTTCAGCACCTCACCCTCCATCGAGCAGCACCAGCTGGTGGTCCTGGAGGATCCGAAGAACGCCTTCCTGGCCGCCAATGTCGTTCCGCTGGTGGCGTCGCAGAAGATGTCCAACGACCTCAAGACGGTGCTCGACGCGGTGAGCGCGAAGCTCACCACCGAGGCGCTGATCGAACTCAACACGTCGGTGGAGGGCAATCAAGGGGTGGACCCCGACGAAGCGGCGGGAAAGTGGATCAAGGACAACGGGTTCGACCAACCGGTGCAGAAGTAGGTCCAGATGATCACGTTCGACAACGTCAGCAAGCGCTACCCCGACGGCACCGTCGCCGTCGACGACCTGAGTCTGGCGGTACCCGAGGGCACGCTGACGGTGTTCGTCGGACCGTCCGGCTGCGGCAAGACCACCTCGATGCGGATGATCAACCGGATGATCGAACCCACCTCGGGAACGCTCACCGTCAACGGTGAGGACGTGACCAAGGTCGATCCGGTGAAACTGCGGCTGGGCATCGGCTACGTGATCCAGAGCGCCGGTCTGATGCCGCATCTGCGGGTAGTGGACAACATCGCCACGGTGCCGGTGCTGCGTGGCGAATCACGGCGCAGCGCCCGCAAGGCGGCGCTCGGCGTGATGGACCGGGTCGGCCTTGACCCGAAGCTGGCCGACCGCTACCCCGCGCAGCTGTCCGGCGGTCAGCAGCAGCGCGTCGGGGTGGCCCGCGCGCTGGCCGCCGACCCGCCGATCCTGCTGATGGACGAGCCGTTCAGCGCCGTCGACCCGGTGGTGCGCGAGGATCTGCAGACCGAGATCCTGCGGCTGCAAAGCGAACTGCGCAAGACGATCGTGTTCGTCACCCACGACATCGACGAGGCGGTCAAGCTCGGGGACAAGGTCGCGGTGTTCGGCCGCGGCGGGGCGCTGCTGCAATACGCCGACCCGGCCTTCGTCCTGTCGAACCCGGCCAACGAGCTGGTATCGGGATTCGTCGGCGCGGACCGGGGCTACCGCGGGCTGCAGTTCTTCCACGCGACCGGCCTCCCGCTGCACGAGATCGAACACGTCGACGAGAACGACATCGACGAGCTCGATCTGAAACCCGAGGAGTGGCGGCTGGTCATCACGTCCGGCACGCCGTACGCCTGGATCAACGCTGCGGGTGTCGAGGTGCACCGCAAGGGCAATCAGCTCTACGACTGCACGGTCGGCGGCGGATCCTTCTTCGCCCCGGACGGCAGCCTGCGCCAGGCCATGGATTCGGCGCTGTCCTCCCCGAGCGGGCTGGGGGTGGCGGTCGACGAGGACGGCAGGCTGATCGGCGGGGTGCGCGCCGACGATGTGCTCGAGGCGCTCAGGGAGCAACGCCGAGTCCCGGAGCTGGGGTAGGGCATGCGTTATCTGTTCACCCACCTCGACGATCTGTGGGTGCTGACGCTCGTGCACCTGCGGCTGTCGCTGGTGCCGATCGTGCTGGGGTTGCTGATCGCCGTGCCGCTGGGCGCCCTGGTGCAACGCACCACCACGCTGCGGCGGCTGACCACCGTCACCGCGAGCATCATCTTCACCATCCCGTCACTGGCCCTGTTCGTGGTGCTCCCGCTGATCATCCCGACCCGGATCCTCGACGAGGCCAATGTCATTGTGGCGCTGACCCTCTACACCAGCGCGCTGCTGGTCCGGGCGGTGCCGGAGGCGCTGGACGCGGTGCCGGAACACGTGCGCGACGCGGCCACCGCGGTGGGCTACCGGCCGCTGATGCGGATGCTGAAAGTTGAACTGCCGCTGTCGATCCCGGTCCTGGTGGCCAGCCTGAGGGTGGTAGCGGTGACCAACATCTCGATGGTGTCGGTCGGTTCGGTGATCGGAATCGGCGGCCTGGGTACCTGGTTCACCGAGGGGTACCAGGCCAACAAGAGCGATCAGATCATCGCCGGGATCATCGCGATCTTCGTGCTGGCGATCATCATCGACACGCTGATCATGCTGGCCGGCCGGGTGATCACGCCGTGGACCAGGGCGGATCGCACGCCCCGCAGGTCGAAGGCGGCCGGATGAACTTCCTGCAGCAGGCGCTCACCTTCATCTTCACCGCGGAGAACTGGGGCGGCCCGGCCGGGCTGGGCATCCGGATCGCCGAACACCTGCAGTACACCGTGGTCGCGGTGGTGGCCTCGGCGGTCATCGCGGTGCCGATCGGGATGCTGATCGGGCACACCGGCCGCGGCACATTCCTGGTCGTCACCGGCGTCAACGCGTTGCGTGCGCTGCCCACCCTCGGTGTGCTGCTGCTCGGGGTACTGCTGTGGGGACTGGGACTGGTGCCTCCCACGGTCGCGCTGATGCTGCTGGGCATCCCGCCGCTACTGGCCGGCACCTATTCCGGTATCGCCAACGTGGACCGGTCCGTGGTGGACGCGGCGCGCTCGATGGGCATGACCGAGCGCCGGGTGCTGTTGCGGGTCGAGGTGCCCAATGCGCTGCCCCTGATCCTGGGCGGGCTGCGCACGACGACGTTGCAGATCGTGGCGACGGCCACCATCGCGGCCTACGCCAGCCTCGGCGGCCTGGGTCGCTACCTGATCGACGGCATCAAAGTCAGGCAGTTCCACATCGCCTTGGTGGGTGCGCTGATGGTGACCGCACTCGCGCTGATCCTCGACGCCGCACTCGCGTTCGCGGTGTGGTTGTCGGTGCCCGGCACCGGCCGGCTGCGCGGCCGGCGTCGTGGTGACGGCAGCGGTACCGCCATGCCCGAACCGCTACTGGGCGATGAGATCGCACTGGAATCCCGTGCGCCCGCCCGTGCGCGGGGGAGTTCCGGAGTCGGCTACGACGGCGGGTCTGCGTCGCATACGGTAGACGGGTGAGTGAACAGGCACACAGTGGCGACGAGTCCGTCGGGCAGGAATCTGCCTGGCCGGCGGTGCTGACCTGGCGGGCACACGACGTGCCGAGGATGGAATCGGCGCGGGTCCAGCTGTCGGGCAACCGGATCAAGGCCTACGGCCGGATCATCGCTGCGGCCACCGCGTCCCATGCGGCGTTCTCGGCGTCCTACGATCTGGTCACCGACGAGTCGGGCGCGACGAAACGGCTGTCGCTCACCGTCACCCTTGCCGAGCGGGAACGCCAGATCTCCATCGCGCGCGACGAGGAGGGCATGTGGCTGGTGCAGGATCACACCCAGACCAGCAGATCCGATTTCGGCGGCGCGCTCGACGTCGACGTGATCCTCAGCCCGTTCTTCAACACCCTGCCGATCCGCCGGGTCGGACTGCATGAACATGCCGAGTCGGTGACCATTCCCGTGGTCTATGTGCGGGTGCCGGAACTCTCGGTGGAAGAGGTCAGCGTCAGCTACAGCAGCGGCGCGGACGCCGCGGCGGGCATCAAACTGAAGTCGCCGGTCGCCGACACCACCATCGCCGTCGACTCCGACGGATTCATCCTCGATTACCCAGGACTGGCTGGGCGGATCTGATCACCCCGCCGGCCCGCCCGGCCGCGGCCAACTGGGCGCGCCAATTCCGCTCACCGACGACGGTCGTGATGATCTCGGGCCGGCTGAAGCTGTCGTAGCGCATCCGCGCGGCGTGGCCGTTCTCGACGAGCTCGGCCACCGAGCCGCTCGCCGCCAGCGTGTCCCTGGCGTTCGTCAGTGACTCGATGCCGCGGTCCAGGGCGGGCAGCAGCTGCCCGGCGTTCGCCTCGCACATGGCGCGCACCAGGTCGGGCGCGGTCGCGGCCACCCGGGTGCCGTCCCGGAACGATCCGGCGGCCAGCGCGAAGGCCAGGGGCAGGTCCCCGGCGATCTCGGCCAGCGCCTCGGCGAACAGGTGCGGCAGATGCGAGATGGCGGCCGCGGCGGCGTCGTGCTCGTCGGAGCGCGCGGGCACCACCACCGCGTGGCAGTCCAGGGCCAGCTGCGCCACCAGCGTCCACACCTGCGGATCGACGTGGTCGTCGACGCCGACCACCCAGGGCGCGCCGACGAACAGCTTCGCGGTTCCCGCGGCCCAGCCCGAATGCGCGGTGCCCGCCATCGGGTGGCCGCCGACGAAGCGGTCCAGCAGCCCGCACGCCTCGACCTCGGCGAGCACGGCACCTTTCACGCTGGTCACATCGGTCAACGCGCATCGCGGTGCGGTGTCGCGGATGTGGCCCAGCATCAGCGGCAGCGCCGGCATCGGCACAGCCAGCACGATCAGGGCGCCGCTCTCGGCGGCTCGGCGCAGGGCCTGGTCCAGGTTGTCGGTGGCGTCGAAGCCGTCGAACCGGGCCGCCGCCGCGCCCTCGACCGAACGGTTGTAGCCGAAAACCTCCCGGCCGGCCGCGGTGGCGGCGCGCATCAGCGAGCCGCCGATCAGACCGAGCCCCAGCACGCACACGGGTGTGTTTGTCACGGTTAAAGGTTGGCATATGACCCGCGCCGGTACCCAGGGTGAGCGCTGGTCAAACTCGCTGGTCGGCGACTACCGTAGGCGCTCATGGGAGCACAGGGTGCGCCGGCCGACCTGCCTGATGGCTTCGGCGTGGCCGTCGTACAGGAGGACGGTAAGTGGCGGTGTACGGCCATGCGTACGTCGGCACTCAACAGCCTGGCCGCGGCCGAGACCGAATTGCGCGAGCTCCGCAGCGCCGGCGCGGTGTTCGGGTTGCTCGACGTCGACGACGAATTCTTCGTTATCGTGCGGCCCGCGCCGGCCGGAACCCGGCTGCTGTTGTCGGATGCCACCGCGGCCCTCGACTACGACATCGCCGCCGAGGTGCTGGAGAAGCTGGACGCCGACATCGAAGCCGATGACCTCGACGATGCCGACCCGTTCGAGGAGGGCGACCTCGGCCTGCTGTCCGATATCGGGCTGCCCGACGCGGTGCTCAGCATCATCCTCGACGAAACCGATCTGTACGCCGACGAGCAGATCGGCCGGATCGCCCGTGAGATGGGCTTCGCCGACGAGTTGTCGGCCGTGCTGGACCGCCTCAATCGGTGAGACCCGATGAAGCGCTGATCCGCGCCGCGCTGGACGCGGCCGGCTCGGCGGGCCCGCACGATGTGCCGATCGGCGCGGTGGTGTTCGCCCCCGACGGCACCGAGGTGGCCCGCGCCGGGAATGCCCGCGAGCTGCTCGGCGACCCCACCGCCCACGCCGAGATGGTCGCGATGCGCGCCGCGGCCGTGGTCCTCGGCGACGGCTGGCGGCTCGAGGGCACCACCCTGGCCGTGACGGTGGAGCCCTGCACGATGTGTGCCGGGGCGTTGGTGCTGGCCCGGGTGGCGCGGGTGGTGTTCGGGGCTTGGGAGCCCAAGACCGGTGCCGTCGGCTCGCTGTGGGATGTGGTGCGCGATCGTCGGCTCAACCACCGCCCGCAGGTGACGGGCGGGGTGCTCGCCGAGGAGTGCGCGGGCCTGCTGGAGGAGTTCTTCGCGTCCCAGCGCTGAGCGGTAGCGCCGAGCCTGCGCCCAGATCGCGTGCGGGCCCCAAATCACGCTCTACGTGCAGACTCGCGGGAGGATCACGCGTGCGGGCCACTCCAATGAGGGTTCGTTTCACCGAGATTCACGTCAGGGATAAAAATTGGGCGAAATCTGTCCCTGATGTGAATCTCGGCATCCGATCCGGCCGTCCGGGGCGATTAGGGCCAGCGACCCCGGTTCGGTAAGCTGCCACACGGTGGCGTGTCCGAGCGGCCTAAGGAGCACGCCTCGAAAGCGTGTGACGGGTAACCCCCGTCCGAGGGTTCAAATCCCTCCGCCACCGCCACAAATCCCGCGCCTGCTATTGCACGTAGCGGGATTTGCTATCTCTATCGACGGGGTGTTTTGACCTCTGGTGGACACACTTTGACACAGCCATTGGTCACTCGTAATTGTTCATGGTGCCGCAACTGCGTGTAAATCGGTGTCGGAACGTTTCGGCAGCTCTCTCATCGGGAGCAAGGGCCCGTCACGATCGGCACAGTGCCCCGCGATCGGGTACCTGCGCCGGACCGTCACCCCAATGCACTACTGATCCGAATCGAGAACGGCTTGGTGTCCGCCTTCGGCGAAACTGCGACAGATGTGACGTGTGAGACTTGACCGACTTTCTAGCGCGCTATAACGTTGCAAGTACCCACCCCGTCCTCTTGCTAGGGCGGGGTCTTTTTGGCCGCGTAAGGGCATCTTGCTTCGGTTAGCGAACTCGCAGTTTAGGTTCTCATCATGAAGGTGGGGGTCTACATCGACGCGTTCAATCTGTACTACGGGATGCGGAATCATTGCGGCCGCGGCACTGCCGGATGGCGTTGGCTGGATGTGCGGGCGCTCGCTACGAGTTTGTGCGGATGGCAGAACTCATACATCCACCGTGTGGTCTACTGCACGGCGCGCGTCGATCCTGCGGATAGTCCGAGCGCCTACACGGATCAGGATATCTACCTTAAGGCGCTTCGTGAGCACAAGGCTATCGACGTCTTGGAGCTAGGCCGCTACGTAGCGTGGGCGAAAAAGGCCCCCCTCGCGACGCAGACGTCGAGCGGAGGCGTCCAGGTACTGGCGCCTAGCGGCGCCGAGTCATGGTCAGGTATCCCGGTCCAGTCGGTAACGGCCAAGGATGGGTCTCCCATGCTTCTGGCTACGGTGCGAGTGCGCGAGGAGAAGGGTTCGGACGTCAACGTGGCTACGCACCTCCTCGCAGACGTGTTCAGGCGGGAGGTCAATGCTGCAATTGTCATCTCAAACGACTCGGACCTTGCCCTGCCCCTGGGGATTGCGCGGACGTTAGTGCCAGTCGGTACCGTAAACCCTGGGAACAAGCCTCTAGCAGGCGCGTTGCGTGGATTGGCGACCGAGGGTGCTGGGCGTCACTGGTGGGGCAAGCTGTCTGCGCGTCAGTACCAGGCGCACCAGATGCCCGAAACTGTCGGGCGGTGGACCAAACCGGCCGACTGGTAGTGCTGGCCAGCCGCAAATGTGGACACATTCATAGATGACTTCGGTGAACCGACGTAACGTGCTTCGCAGTTCGACGGGGTATCAGCAGGCAGAGTCGCCCCGTCCGAGGGTTCAAATCCCTCCGCCACCGCCAACAAAACTCCCCGCCCGTGAACACTGGTTGGGGAGTTTGTCGTTGGTTGCGGCTACCTGTTTTTCCCACCGGCATCCGGGGGATCCGCGTTCAATGGGCCCATGGAGTTCATGTCGCCGACCGATTCGATGTTCCTGCTCGCCGAGACGCGGGAGCATCCGATGCACGTCGGCGGGCTGGCCCTGTACCAGCCGCCGCCCGATGCGGGCCCCACCTTCATGCGTGACCTGCATGAGGACCTGATCGCCCAGACCGATTTTCAGCCGGTGTTCCGCAAGCATCCGGCGACCCTGCTCGGCGGTATCGCCAATATCGGCTGGGCCGTCGACCACGAGGTGGACCTGGACTACCACCTGCGCCGGTCCGCGCTGCCTGCGCCAGGGCGGGTGCGCGACCTGCTGGAGCTGGCGTCGCGGTTGCACGGCGGGCTGCTCGACCGCCACCGCCCGCTGTGGGAGGCCCACCTGATCGAGGGTTTGGCCGACGGCCGGTTCGCGGTCTACACCAAACTGCACCATGCGCTCATCGACGGGGTGTCGGCGATGAAGCTGGTCGAGCGCACGCTGTCGACGGATCCTGCCGACACCCGGGCCACGGCGCCGTGGACGCTGCCGCGGCGCAGGCATCCCCGGCCCGCCACGTCGAGGTTGCGCACCGTCGCCGACGCCACCGCATCGATCGCCGGGTTGGCCCCGTCGACCCTGAAGCTGGCCCGCGCGGCGCTGCTGGAACAACAGCTCACGTTGCCGTTCGGCGCCCCCAAGTCCATGTTCAACGTCAAGATCGGCGGTGCCCGCCGGGTGGCGGCGCAGTCCTGGCCGCTGGAACGATTCCACCGGGTCAAGGCCGCGGCCGGCCTGACCGTCAACGATGTGGTGCTCGCCATGTGTGCGGGTGCGCTGCGGGCCTATCTGATCGAGCAGGACGCGCTGCCCGACCGGCCGTTGGTCGCGATGGTGCCGGTCAGCCTGCGCTCGGCGGAGGAGGCCGACGCGGGCGGCAACATGGTGGGAACGATCCTGTGTGATCTGGGCACCGACCGTGACGATCCGGCCGAGCGGCTCACCGTGGTCACCCGGTCGATGCGCGACAACAAGAAGGTGTTCGCCGAGCTGCCCCGCATCCAGGCGCTGGCGTTGTCGGCCCTGATGATCGCGCCGCTCGGGCTCACCTCGGTGCCGGGTTTCGTCGGCGCCACCACACCGCCGTTCAACCTGGTCATCTCCAATGTGCCGGGGCCGCGACAGCCCTTGTACTGGAAGGGCGCCCGGCTGGACGGCAGCTATCCGCTGTCGATCGCGCTGGACGGGCAGGCGATGAACATCACGGTGGCAGGCAACGCCGACAGTCTCGACTTCGGTCTGGTCGGCTGCCGGCGCAGCGTGCCGCACCTGCAGCGGATGCTCGGTCATCTGGAGAGCTCGCTCAAAGACCTGGAGCTGGCCACCGGGGCGTGACGAATCGGGGCTCGCACGGCAGGATCATTGCCATGGCGGAAAACAACGGTGACGCACTGGGCCGGATGCGGATTCTCGATGCGAAACCGGTGAATCTCGACGGTTTCAGCGTCGCCGCCCCCGATCTGGGCCTGGCCGCCATGCGCAGCCCGAACGATCCCGAGCCGTCCCTGGTGATCCGGGACGGGACGGTCGTCGAGATGGACGGCAGGCCCGCCGAGGACTTCGACGTCATCGACGAGTTCATCGCCCGCTACGGTCTGGATCTCGACGTCGCACCCGAGGCGATGGCATTGTCCGATGTCGAACTGGCCCGCATGGCCGTCGACCTGGCGGTACCGCGCGCCGAAGTGGTGCGGCTGATCGGCGGCACCACCCCGGCCAAACTGGCCAGGGTGATCGCGGTGCTCACGCCGGTCGAGATGCAACTCGCGATGGCCAAGATGCGGGCCCGCCGCACCCCGAGCAATCAGGCCCACGTGACCAACCAGCTCGACGATCCGCTGCTGATCGCCGCGGACGCCGCGAGTGCGGTGGCCTACGGGTTCCGTGAGGTCGAGACGACGGTGCCGGTGCTCGGCGATGCACCGTCGAATGCCGTTGCGCTGCTGATCGGTTCGCAGGTCGGGGTGCCCGGGGCGATGGCGCAGTGCTCGATCGAGGAGGCGCTGGAACTGCGGTTGGGCTTGCGCGGGCTGACCAGCTACGCCGAGACCATCTCGATCTACGGCACCGAGCAGGTGTTCGTCGACGGCGACGACACCCCGTTCTCCAAGGCCATCCTGACCAGTGCCTACGCCTCGCGTGGGTTGAAGATGCGGGTCACCAGCGGCGGCGGGGCCGAGGTGCTGATGGGTGCCGCCGAGAAATGCTCGATCCTGTATCTGGAATCCCGTTGTGTCTCGCTGGCCAGGGCGCTGGGATCCCAGGGCGTGCAGAACGGCGGCATCGACGGGGTCGGGGTGGTGGCCTCGGTGCCCGAGGGCATGAAGGAACTGCTCGCCGAGAACCTCATGGTGATGATGCGTGACCTGGAATCCTGCGCGGGCAACGACAACTTGATATCGGAGTCCGATATCCGGCGCAGCGCCCACACCCTGCCGGTGTTGCTGGCTGGCGCCGATTTCATCTTCTCCGGGTTCGGCTCGATCCCGCGCTACGACAACGCGTTCGCGCTGTCCAACTTCAACTCCGACGATATGGACGATTTCCTGGTGCTGCAGCGGGACTGGGGCGCCGACGGCGGGCTGCGCACCGTCTCCGCCGAACATCTGGCGGAGGTGCGCCGGCATGCGGCGCAGGCCGTGCAGGCCGTGTACCGCGACCTCGGGCTGGCCGACTTCGACGACAGCCACGTCGACGATGTGGTGGCCGCCAACGGATCCCGCGACCTGCCGCCCGGCGATCCCAAGGCGGTCGCCGAAGCCGCCAACGCGATCGAGGCCAAACAGCTCACGGTGTTCGACGTGGTGGCCTCGCTCAAGCGGACCGGCTACGACGCCGAGGCCAGGGCGATCATGCGGCTGACGCGAGAACGCCTGCGCGGTGACCAGTTACAGACCTCGGCGATCTTCGACGAGCAGTTCCGGGTGCTCTCGAAGATCACCGACCCGAACGACTACGCCGGGCCCGGAACCGGATACACGCTGACCGAGCAGCGCCGGGCCGAGATCGACAACATCCGCCAGCAGCGCACCGCCGCGGAGCTGACGGCCGATCAGGCCGGGCACGCGGGCCACATCATCGTTGCCGACGTCGAGCCTGCGCGCCAGGGCGGCGATCCGCGCGAGGTGTGCATCGGACTGTCACCGGCGCTGGGCCGCAGCGTGTGGTTGACGCTGTGCGGTCTGACGGTCGGTGAAGTGATCCGGCAGCTGTCGGCCGGGCTGGAGGAGGAGGGCTGCGTGCCACGATTCGTGCGGGTGCGATCGACCATCGACGTGGGGCTGATCGGCCTGACCGCGGCCAAGCTGTCCGGTTCCGGGATCGGAATCGGGTTGCAGGGCAAGGGCACCGCGCTGATCCATCGGCGCGACCTGGCGCCGCTGGCCAACCTCGAACTGTTCAGCGTCGCGCCGCTGCTGACCGCGCGCAACTATCGCGAGCTGGGCCGCAACGCCGCCCGCCACGCCAAGGGTATGGCGCCGGTGCCGATCCTGACCGGCGGCACCGACGAGTCGATATCGGCGCGCTACCACGCCCGTGCGGTGGCGCTCGTCGCGCTGGAACGCGAGGCCAGCGAACCAGGTCAGGCCCCGGTCACGGTGCGGGTGGCACGCGCATGAGCGAAAAATACACCGTCGAGGCGGCCGTCGACGGCAAGCTGGACCTGTCCGACCTGCGGATGGATCCCGCCGCCCTGGCGCATCAGGCGGTCGTCGCCGAGGAGAACGGCAATCCGCAACTCGCCGGAAACTTCCTTCGTGCAGCCGAATTGGCCACCATCGACGATGAGGAGGTGATGGGGCTCTACGAGGCGCTGCGTCCGCACCGCTCGACAGCCGCCGAACTCGACGCGCTGCAGGCGTCGCTGGAAACCCGCGGTGCCGCCCGCTGCGCCGAGCTGGTGCGGCAGGCGGCCGCCGTCTACGCCCGGCGAGGCTTGTTGCGGTGACCTCCCGCGGCCGTATTGTCGCCGGAATAGATGTCGGCAATCACACCACCGAGATCGTTCTGGCCCGCGTCGACAACGGTGCTGCCGACGGCTCGGTACTGCCGGTCGGCCACGGCCACGCGCCGACCCGGGGACGTAAGGGGTCACGGGAGTCACTGGAGGGGGCGGCCGCACTGCTGCACCGCATCGAGGTCGAATCACAGGTCCGGGTCGACGAACTGGTGCTCCCTTCGATCCGTCCGGTCGACACCGAGACCGCGCCGCTGGCGCCGGCCGCATCGCCGCGCTCACCCGTGCGCAGCCTGCGCCGGCCCGATGCCAGCACCCCGGCGGGTAGCGGCTTCGCGGTCGGGCGGCACGTGCCGCTGGGCGCGTTGTCGGATCCGGTCGCCGCCGGACCGGTCATCGTCTCGGTGGACACCGAAACCGATTTCGAGGATGCCGCCGCCGCGATCGGCGATGGCGTGGCCCGTGGCTGGGCCATCGCCGGGGTGCTGGCGGCCCAGGACGACGCCGTACTGATCCGCAACCGCATACCGGTCGACGTACCGGTGGTCGACGAGGTGACCCTGGACGGTCTGCGGCCGGGCGTGCTGGTGGCTGTGGAGGTGGTCGCCGAGGGGCGCGCGTACCGGGCCCTGGCCGATCCGATCGCGCTGTCCGCGGCGCTGGAAATCGGGCCGGAGCGGATCAACGACGTGGCCGAATTCACCAGGGAACTCGCTGATTCGCCTGCCATCGCGGTCACCCCGCGCACCGGCGCAGCCGAGCCGCCCCCGGTCGACGACGATTACGTCGAGTTCAGGACCGACGGCCGGGTGGTTCGCTACTCACCGGCCCAGGCCCACAGCATCCTGCGCAGTGCACCCCCCGGCAACGTGGTGCGGATCCGGCTGCGCGCCATGCCGGTTCACGAACTCGCGGTCGACGACGCGTTCTTCACCGACCTCGCGGCCCTCGACAACGGCACCTGGCTGCGCCGCGGCGTGGCCGACGCCCGCGGCACCGTCGTCGCGCTGCTGTCCGCCGACCATGTCGAGGACGCCGCGGCCACGCTGCACGAGCTGACCGGCCGCCCGGCCCGCACGATTTCCACCGAACCGGAGGCAGCCGCCCGCGGGGCGCGCACGACGCCCGGTCTGCCGCCGGGCTCGGTGGTGTGCGATATCGGCGGCGGCACCATCGATCTCGTCGGTGATGACCGCACCGTGACGGCCGCGGGCGCCGGGGAGACCATCACGGTGGCCGTCGCGCGCCTGCTCAACATTCCCCGCGCCCTGGCCGAACGGGTCAAACGCACGCCCGCCATCCGGGTCGAGGGCCCGCACCTCGCCCATGAGGAGGACGGACGGCGGCTGTTCCTGGACGCGCCGGCGCCCGCCGACGCGATCGGGCGGCTGTGTACCCGTGGGAGTGCCGGGCTGGTGCCGTTCTCCGGCAAGCTGGCCGCCGAGGAGTGGCGCAGCCTGCGGCTGGCCATCAAACAGGAAACCGTGGCGGCCAACATCGCCCGCTGCCTGAAGGCGTTCGACAAGCCACCGACGGCCCTGGTGCTGGCCGGCGGCGGTGCGCTCGACGACGAATTGCTGCGCACCGTGGGCGAATCCCTGCGCGCCGTGCCGGTCGTGGTGGGGCGGGCCAACATCGACGGCGTGCACGGTCCGCGGTTCGCGGTCGCCTCGGGGCTGGTGCAGCTGTCCGCGCAGGCGCATCGGCCGGGTCAGAACGGCAGGTCCACACCGCCGTTCGTGGTGTAGACCTCGTCGTGGTCGGAGTCGATGTAGCCCTGCGGGTAGGGCAGGTCGGGATTGGTGCCGTAGGGGACCAGCGGATCGGTTCCGGTCGGGCTGACGGCGGGCGGTTGCACGCGCGGCGGGGTCGCGGCCGCCGCGACGGGTGCGAAGGCGACCGCCGCGCCGACTGCGGTCGCGGCCAACCATGGTGCGAGGAACTTCAATGGCATCGTCATGACCCAACAATGGCGCTGCGGCGAGCCGGTGTCGCCACCGTTGACCTCCATTCGCCGGTGGGGCTAACCGGTAGTCCGCTCGCCGGGATCAGCCAGCCAGCGCGGGGCGCAGGAAGTCGCCGGAGATCTTGACCGCGGGTGCCGAGGAATCGCCCCCGACCACCAGGGTCGCGAACGCGATATCGCCCGCGATACCGGCGAACCAGCCGTGTGAATGCGTATTGTCGCCGAACTCCGCGGTCCCGGTCTTGCCGCCGAGCTCGGCGATATCGCTCAACTCACTGGCGGTGCCCTCGGTCACGGTCAGTCGCATCATGGCCCGCAGCGCATCGGTGACGTTGGGCGGCAACGGAACCGACGGTTTGTCCGCGGTCGTCTTCGCGCCGTCGACCAGGGTCGGGACGACGGTCGAGCCGTGTGCCAGGCTGGCCTCGGCCACCGCGAGGCCGAACGGGCTCACCGTCACGGTGCCCTGGCCGATACCGTTCTCCACCCGCTGGGCGGCGGTGTCGGCGTTGGGCACCCGCCCGGTCACGGTGGTGAGACCGGGCACGGTGTAGTCCACACCGATGCCGAAATCGCGTGCGGTGTTGGTGAGGGCGTCGGCGGGCAACTTATCGGCCAGCGCGGCCATGCTGGTATTGCAGGAATGCGAGAACGCCGAGGACAGCGGCACCGTTCCGAGGTCGAAGTCGTCCTCGTTGGGGATGGTGCGGTTCTCGATGGTGGCCCGCCCAGGGCAGGCCACCGGGGTGTCCGGGGTCGCAAGGCCGGCCTTCAGCGCGGCCGCGGTGGTGATGGTCTTGAATGTCGACCCGGGTGGGTAGAGACCCGAGAACACCACGGCCCCTTGCGGATCCGCGGCCGCGTTCTGCGCGGCGGCCAGGATGCCGCCGGTCGAACCGGAGATCGCCACCAGCATCGCGGGCCGTGGTTCGGCGGCCAGCGCCTGCTGGGCCAGCAGCTGCATCCGCAGATCCAGGCTGGTGCGCACCGGTTCGGTCGGTGCGGGTGGGGTCGACTTCAGCCGCTGTGCGGCCTCGCCGTCCCCGTCGACCAGATATACCGACCAGCCCGCACCTTTGGTGATCCGGTCATGCCAGAGGTCGCCGAGCCCGCCGATCGCCGGTGAGGACAGTGCCCGGTCGGTGGTCAGCAGCTCGCCCTGCTCGGCGACGGTGACGCCGGGAACCTGGGCCAGTTGATCGCGCACCTGGGCGAGGTCGTCCTCACGCAGTTTCATCGCGGTCACCCGATCGTCGGAGGACGAATTGAGCTGCGCACCGATCGAATCCGCGGTCGTCGACGGATCGAACCGGTTCAGCAGGGCGGCCAACGGCGCCGCGGCCTCCGGATGGGCGCGTTCCAGGTTGATCACCCCGACGGTCTGCCAGGTCATCAACGGTTGGCCGGCGCGGTCGAGTACCGGGGTCTGCAGTTCACTGTCCTGGCTGTACTGGAACTTCAGCCCGGGGGCCAGATCCTGGTGCAGCAGTGTCGGTGCCCAGGTGATCAGCCAGTCGTCACCGGTCTCGGCGGCGGTACCGGTGGCGGTGTAGTCGAAATCGTGTCCGGGCCCCCACGACCACTGGTAGTGCAGGGTCGCGCCGGCGTCATCGCCCTCGGCCGGTGACGCGGTCACCTTCACCGTGGCCGCATCGCCCATGCCGTCGAACATCGCGGCGATCACCGGTTCGGCCGCCGCCGGATCGCTGGTCTGGGTGGCGGCGGCGTGCGAGTCCTTGCGCCCTACGGCGTCGGCGAACGCGGCGAACCGGTCGGCGGCGTCGGGTCCCGAGGAACAGCCGACGACCGGCAGGAACAGGGCGAGCAGCAACAGCCACGCACACGCGGGTCGACTCATGTCCTCCAGCTTTACAGCAAGGCACGCACCTGCTCGGCCAGGGCCACGCCGAGATCGCGGTTGTTGGCCTCGGTGAAGTGGATACCGTCGACGCCTTCGGTCCGCACCACACTGCCCGCGTCGAAGAACGGCACCTTCACGAACGACGCGAGTGCGGCGTAAACCTTGGCGAGTTCGGCGGATTTGTGCTCGCCGCCCTCGAAGATCAGCTGGAACCACGGGTGCGGCATCGGGGCCAGCGGAGGCGGCGAGACCACCAGCACCTGCGGCGCGGGGTATCGGGTGCCGACGCCGCCGGCGCTGGTCAGCGCCTGGGTCAGCAGGGTGGACATGCCGATCCCGATGTCGAGGGGTTCGCGCCGGAAGTAGGCCTTGGTGTCGTTGGTGCCGAGCATGACGATCAGCAGGTCCAGCGGGAGGTGGCTGGCCAGGCAGGACGGCAGATAGGCGGCCCCGTTGAGCCGGGGGTCGGCCGGATCGTCGATGTTGGTGGTACGGGCGCTCAGGCCCTCCTCGATCACCTGGTAGTCGGGGCCGAGGCGGTCGGCGAGCACGCCGGTCCAACGCACGTCGGCGGCGAATCGGTCCGTCGGGGCGCCGTCCTCGACGGGAACCCAGCCCCAGGTCAATGAGTCACCGAAACACAGAATTCGCTTGGCTGCCATGGCCCCAGCACACCACACGGCGGGGCGGCGCGCACCGGTCCGGACTACCCCGCCTTGCGGTGCCTGCCCGGGTGGTCGCTGCTGCGGTCGGGTTTGTCGGCCGCCTGTTTCTTGGCGCCGCCACCGGCATCGCCCGAATCGCCCGCGGTGTCGGTGGACGTGGCGGCGGGTTTGTCGTCGGGTGTCTGAGCGGCCGGCTTCTCGGTGTCCGGCTTGCCGGTGCGGATGGTCTTGGCGATCGAACGGGCGAAGCTGATGGGGCCCCGGATCTTGGGCCGTGCGGGCCGGGGACGCACGGGTTTCTCGACGGCGGTATCCGCCGCGTCGGCGGCGTCCTCGCTGTCGACGCGCGTGACGTCGTCGTCGGCCCGGGCCAGCGGTTTGACCGGCGGCTCGCCGGGCTTGGCCGGGGTCTGTTGCGGCGGGTTGTCCGGCGCGACCGGTGTCAGGCCTGCGACGTCGTCACCCGGCGGCGTGGGCTCCGGCCCACCCACCCCGTACATCCCCGCCGGGGTGGTGCCGAGTGGGCGGCCGTACCCGGCGGCCTCCAGGCCGTCGTCGATCCCGATCGGGATCGCACCGATGAAGTTGGCGACGTCGGTGATCGGGTTGGCGATGCGGATGAATCCGGCCGGGGTGGACTCGCCCGGGTTGACGGTGCGGTCGTAGCCCTGCTCGACCAGCACGCGCAGTGGCGCGTCGAAACCCAGCAGCACCGCCCGGGGGACGCCGACCTGTTCGAACGGACGCAGCAGCGGCAGCAGATCGGTGCCGACGGTGTAGTACGCGGTATCGCCGTAGGTGTCGTAGTCGGTATCGGGTGCCCCGGGAGCGAGATCGTCCTCGGGATCCACCGCGTTCTCGTAATCGCCGTGCAGGTAGACGATTCCGGCTATCGCGTTGGCGGTGGCCAGCACGTTGAGCGGATACCTCGGGAAATCGGCCCAGCCGTCGTACTGCTGGGTGAGGTCGTAGGTGGTGGGCGGGTCACCCTCCGCCCAGCCCGGGCTGGTGGTCGGTGCCGGACCGGACAGCGGGATGTCGAGGATGGGAATCGTGAACCCGCGGAAGCGGGACAGGATGCCGCCGTTCGGCCGGGCCGGATTGGACACCAGGACATAGACGATGTTTCCCTCGGCGGTCTGCGCCTTGTACTGGCTGAGGATCACCGCGCTCTGCGAATACCCGACGACGACGATGGTGCCGTCGGGGTCCTGCAGGCGCTCGGCATCGATGCGATCGCCGACCCGGCCGAGGCCCTGCGCCACCGATGCCCCGTAGGTCAGGTCGCCGAACCCGCCCTGCGAGAACGGCCAGAATCCGCCGTTGTACTCGATCTGGTCGCCGGTGCGCCAATCGTCATCGGTATCGGGCGTCAGCCCGGGTGCCGACCCGTAGGTCTGGCCGAGGACACCGTTGGCGAACCGGACGAACGGGGCATCGTCATCGGTGTAGCCGCCGATTTTGGTGCCCCGCATGTACAGGGACTGGGCCAGCAGTTCCGTCGGTGCGGGCACGGTGGGCAGCGGTATCGGTCCTGCCCCCGACCAGGCCAGCGCCATGGCACCGACCGGCGCCGCGATGACCATGCCCAGCGAACCCATACTCCACCGCATCGTCGACGCCTTTCGCGCAAATCCGACACGGCGCCACGGCGGGGTCGAACCGCTGATCGTGGCGTCGTGAGTAAACCGGGCCGGGTGTCGATACCTCAACCCGCACAGGATTTTGCACTATCCGGCGACAGCTCGCAGCAAATTCGACCGCTACGGGCAGGTCACCTCGAGCTCGAACGGCTTGGTCACCACCCCCGCCGCGGGGTTGGACAGGTCCGCCCCGGTGGCGCTGCCTTTGATCGTGTACGTATTGCCGTCCTTGGTGGCCTCGGCGCTGGCGCCGGGCACCCCTGGGGTGAAGCCGAGGTTCACCCCGTCGATATTGCCGAGCCCGACCGCGCCGACCGTGGGCTGATCTCCTTCGGAGACGGTGGCGGTGACCACCGACATGCCCTCGCCGACGGTCAAAGACACGTTGCCCGCGGCGCTCGCACACACCACGGTGCCCTGTACCGGACGCTCCTGGCCGTCGATGAGGACCCGCGCGCTGCCCGACCCCGTGATGGCCGATGCGTCGCCGGCCTGCGCCGTGCCGGACTGGACGGCCGAGGTGGTGGTCGGTACGGACGCTGTGGGTGATGCTTCGGTCGACTCGGATTTCTCGCCACCCGACGAACATCCGGACAGACCGGCAACGACGATCGCGGCGCCACCGACGGCCACCAGGAATCCACGCTTCACCCTGTTCTCCTCATGGTTGTGCGGGCGCCGGATCGGCGGCCCGCCTCGGTGAAGTATGGGGTTGGCCCGGCCCGGCGGTATGCGATTGGGGGAATTGCTCGAGTCCGTGGGCTGGAGGTCGTAGGTTCGAATCCATGCAGACCTTGCGAACCCCCGAAGCCCGATTCGCCGATCTCCCCGAATTTCCTTATCCCCCAAGCTATTGCGAACTCGACGACGGGGACGGCGGGCAACTGCGGGTGGCCTGGGTGCAGGACGGGCCGCCCGACGCCGATCCGATCCTGTTGTTGCATGGGGAACCATCCTGGTCGTTTCTGTACCGCCGGATGATCCCGGTCCTGACGGCCGCGGGGCACCGGGTGATCTGCCCGGACCTGGTCGGGTTCGGCCGATCGGACAAGCCGGCCCGTATCGAGGACCACAGCTACGCGCGCCACGTCGAGTGGATGCGGGCCCTGGCGTTCGATGTGCTCGACCTGCGACGGGTGACCCTGGTCGGTCAGGATTGGGGCGGGTTGATCGGATTGCGGTTGGCCGCCGAACATCCCGACCGGTTCGCCAATATCGTCGTCGCCAATACCGGGTTGCCCACGGGCGACGTTCCGATGCCCGAGATCTGGTGGCAGTTCCGCACGGCCATCCAGAACCTGCCGACCATCGACGTCGGCCGGTTCGTCGCCTCGGGTTGCCGCCGTCCGGTCAGCGCTGAGGTCCGGGCCGGCTACGACGCGCCGTTTCCGGACGACTCGTACTGTGCGGGGCCGCGCGCGATGCCCGGTCTGGTGCCCACCTCGCCCGACGACCCGGCCGCGCCCGCCAACAGATCGGCCTGGAACACGTTGGTGGCCAGTGAAACTCCCATGCTGGTGGCGTTCAGCGACGGCGACCCGATCACCGGTGCGATGGCCCCGATCCTGCGCCGCGAGATGCGTGGGGCGCAGGGCATCGACCATCCGGTGATCGCCGACGCCGGCCATTTCCTGCAGGAGGACGCCGGCCCCGATCTGGCCCGGGCGATCGCCGAGTTCCTCAGGGGCAGGTGACCGCGACGTCGAAGGGCATCTGCACCGGGGTCAGCGGATTGGCCGCATCGGTGCCCAGTCCGCTGCCGGTGACGGTGTAGTTTTTGCCGTCGCGGGAGGCCAGGACCGGCGCGGTGGAGGTTCCGTCGATGTAGGCCAGCGCGGGCTCCCCGGTGCCGGCCCGGCCGATGCTGACCGACTTCACCGCGGGGGCCTCGCTGTCGGTGAGGACCACCGTGGTGGGCAGGCGCCCCTCGATGGTGATGGTTATCCGGCCGTCCTCGGCCCGGCATCCGATCGAGGTCACCGGCCCGGCATCGTTGGTGCCGAAGTTGACCCTGCCCTGTGGTGGCTGGTCGGGTGGGGTGTGCCCCTGTGCCGACGAGCAGCCTGACGAACACCCCACGATGCCGGCCAGCAGGGCCACGCACGGGGCGAACAGACGGTGGTTCACGAGCAAGCAGTATCGTCCGTGCGCCCCCGTGCCCTCAACGGGATGTCCATCCGGTTGAATATCTGCTGTGGATCAGCCCTATTTCACCGTCGAGGCCGAGTTAGCCGGCCGGCACGGCAGGGTCGGGACCATCCACACCCCGCACGGGAATATCCACACCCCGGCGTTCATCGCGGTGGGCACCCAGGCGACGGTCAAGTCGGTGCTGCCCGAGACGATGAGTCAACTTGGCGCCCAAGCCATTCTGGCCAATGCGTATCACCTGTACCTGCAACCTGGCCCCGACGTCGTGGCCGAGGCGGGCGGGCTCGGCGCGTTCATGAACTGGCCGGGCCCGACGTTCACCGACAGCGGCGGCTTCCAGGTGATGTCGCTGGGTGTCGGATTCAAGAAGGTGCTGGCGATGGACGCCTCGCGGCTGCAGGCCGACGACATCATCGCCGACGGCAAGGAACGCCTCGCGGTCGTCGACGACGACGGGGTGAACTTCCGCTCCCACCTGGACGGCTCCAAACACAGGTTCACCCCCGAGGTGTCGATCGGTATCCAGAATCAGCTCGGCGCCGACATCATCTTCGCGTTCGACGAGCTCACCACGCTGGTCAACACCCGCGCCTACCAGGAACGTTCGGTGCAGCGCACGCACGAGTGGGCGGCGCGGTGCCTGGCCGAACACCGGCGGCTGCAGTCGCGGGCGCCGGAGCGGCCGCCCCAGGCGCTGTTCGGGGTGGTGCAGGGGGCCCAGTACGAGGACCTGCGGCGCCGGGCCGCGCGCGGGCTGGCCACGATCGGGCAGCAGGCGGGGCCCGCGGAGGGGCTGAGCTTCGACGGCTACGGCATCGGCGGGGCGCTGGAGAAGCAGAACCTGGCCACCATCGTCGGCTGGGTCAGCGATGAGCTGCCCGCCGACAAGCCCCGTCACCTGCTCGGGATCAGCGAGCCCGACGATCTGTTCGACGCGGTCGCGGCCGGGGCGGACACCTTCGACTGTGTCTCGCCGTCGCGGGTGGCGCGCAACGCGGCCGTCTACTCGGCCACCGGACGGTTCAACATCACCGGGGCCCGGTACAAGCGCGATTTCACCCCGATCGACGCCGAATGCGATTGCTACACCTGCGCCAACTATTCGCGCGCCTATATCCGGCATCTGTTCAAGGCGAAAGAGATGCTCTCGGCGACGTTGTGCACGATCCACAACGAGCGGTTCGTCATCCGGCTGGTGGACCGGATCAGGGCCGCGATCGTCGCCGGTGAGTTCGACGAGCTGCGGGCGGATGTGCTGGGCCGGTATTACGGTGCGGCCGTACCTTAGCCATCCTGACCTGCCAGCTTCTTCAACGCGTGCACAATAAGTGCATGACCACTGCCGCAGAAGACGAGGCTCCGCAGCCGATGCTGTTGCAGCTGCTGGACCCGGCCAACCGGGCCGACCCGTACCCGGCCTTCGACCGGATCCGCGAGGGCGGGCCGCTGTGCCTGCCCGAGGGCAACCTCGCGGTGTTCTCGACGTTCGCCGACTGTGACGAGGTGCTGCGCCATCCGTCGTCGTGCAACGACCGCACCACGTCGACCATCGCGCAGCGCCGGCTCGACGCCGACACCGACGCGCGGCCGCAGGGCCCGTCCAGCTTCCTGTTCCTCGATCCGCCCGACCACACCCGGTTGCGCGGTCTGGTCAGCAAAGCCTTTGTGCCCAAGGTGATCAGGGCGCTCGAACCCACCATCAGCACACTGGTGGACGATCTGCTCGACACCGTCGAGCGCCGCGATGCCGGTTTCGATGCGGTCGCCGACCTGGCCTATCCGCTCCCGGTGGCGGTGATCTGCCGGTTGCTCGGGGTGCCGATCGAGGACGAACCCGAGTTCAGCCACGCGTCGGGGTTGCTGGCCGCCGCACTGGACCCGTTCCTGGCGCTGACCGGCGAGACCTCGGACCTGTTCGACGAGCAGATGAAAGCCGGGCGCTGGCTCAACGATTATCTGCGCGACCTCATCGACCGGCGCAGGCACGCGCCCGGCGAGGACCTGATGTCGGGCCTGATCCAGGTCGAGGAGTCCGGGGACCAGCTCACCGAGGACGAGATCGTCGCCACCTGCAACCTGCTGCTGGTCGCCGGGCACGAGACCACGGTCAACCTGATCGGCAATGCGATCCTGGCGATGCTGCGGGACCGGCGGCAGTGGTCGGCGCTGGGCTCCGACGCCGGCCGGGCGTCGGCCGTGGTCGAGGAGACCATGCGCTACGACCCACCGGTGCAACTGGTCTCGCGATACGCCGGTGCCGATATGGACATCGGGGGACCTGACGACCGGGGGAGCGTGACGGTAGCCCGGGGCGACACGATGTTGTTGCTGCTGGCCGCCGCGCACCGGGATCCGGCGGTGTTCGAGCGGCCCGGCGAGTTCGATCCGGACCGCGCGACGATCCGTCACCTCGGCTTCGGCAAGGGCCCGCACTTCTGCCTCGGCGCACCGCTGGCACGGTTGGAGGCCGCGGTGGCGTTGTCGGCGGTGACGGCGCGGTTTCCGCACGCCCGCTTGGCCGGCGAACCGGCCTACAAGCGGAACGTGACCCTGCGCGGGCTGTCCAGGCTTTCCGTCGCCATCTGACGCTCCTTTTTCCCCGCCGAGCAGTCCCTCGCCGAGCAGACGTGAACGTACCCGTAATCACCGCAAATGGGGTACCGGGGTGTCTGCTCGCGGGGCAACGGGCAGGCAGAAAACCCTAGAGCGGGTTGAGGATCCGCTGCAGGAACTGCCGTGTCCGCTCTTCTTGGGGGTCGCCGATCACCGCCGCCGGGGGCCCCTGCTCCAGAATCAGGCCCCGGTCGGTGAACAGCACCTGATCGGATACCTGCTTGGCGAACTGGATCTCGTGCGTCACGATCACCAGGGTCCAACCCTCGACGGCGAGATCCCGGATCACCGAGAGCACCTCGCCGACCAGTTCGGGGTCGAGTGCCGAGGTGGGTTCGTCGAACAGCACCACCTTCGGCTTCAGCGCCAGCGCGCGGGCGATGCCGACGCGTTGCTGCTGGCCGCCGGAAAGCTGGTACGGGTACTGATCTCGCTTGTCGGCCAGGCCCACCTGGTTCAGCAATTCGGTCGCCTCGGCCGTCACCTCGTCGCGCGGGCGTTTCTGCACGACGAGCGGGCCCTCGGTGACGTTCTGCAGCACGGTCTTGTGCGGGAACAGGTTGTGGCCCTGGAAGACGAACCCGCTCTGCGCCCGGTAGCGGCGCAGTTCATCCCTGGCCACCGGTGTGGCGAAGTCCAATTCGACGTCACCGACCCGGATTACCCCCGCGTCGGGTACGTCCAGTGCGTTGAGGGCACGCAGCAGCGTGGTCTTTCCGGAGCCCGACGGCCCGATGATGGTTGTCGCCGAGCCCTGCGGCACGGTGAACGACAGGCCTTTGAGAACCTCGATGTGGCCGAAGGCTTTCTCCACACCTTGGGCAGTGATCCGGTTTTCGGTCTCGGTGGTCATCGCGCCACATGCCTTTCCAGTCGGCGTTCGATGCGGCTCTGGCCGAACGACAAAACCAGGCAGATCACCCAGTAGTAGACCGCCGCGGTCCCGTACAGGGCGAAGAACTCGAAGGTCGGCGCCGCGACGATCTGGGCCTGCCGCAGCAGTTCGGTCACCAGGATGGTCGATGCCAGCGACGTGTCTTTGACCAGGGAGATCAGGGTATTCGATAACGGCGGCACCGCGACCCGGGCGGCCTGCGGTAACACGATACGCCGCAGCGCACCCAGATAGCTGAGGCCGATCGTCTCGGCCGCCTCCCATTGGCCCTTGGGGATGCTCAGGATCGCCGAGCGGATGATCTCGGCCGCGTAGCCGCCGACGTTGAGGCTGAACGCGATCACCGCGGCCGGGAACGGATCGATCTTCACTCCGAACTCGGGCAGCGCGAAGAACACGATGAACAGCTGCACCAGCAGCGGGGTGCCCCGGATCACCGAGATGTAGAACCGGGCGGTGTTGCTGAGCACGACGTTCGACGACAACCGGGCCAGCGCCACCGTGAGCGCGATCACCAGGCCGATCACGAAGCTGATGATGGTCAGCGGGATCGTCATCGTGATCGCGGCCTTGGCCAACGGCCACAGATTGTCGGCGATCAGCTGCCAGGTCGATCTGACCGCGGGCGCGTCGGCGGCCGGCTCCGGTGCCCCCGAGGCGTTGGCCTTGAGGTATTTCTGCGAGATGTTGGCCAGGGTGCCGTCGGCGCGCAGCTCGTCGAGGGCCCGGTTCAGCTCGGGTAGCAGGCCGCTGTCCTTGCGGGCGGCGAATCCCTGTTCGCTCTTCTCGCCAACGGTGCCTGCGATTTTCACCGACTTGTCGTTGGTCTCGGCCAGATAGGCATAGACCGCGATGCTGTCGTTGACCACGACGTCGACCCGGCCCTGGTTGAGCAGCGTGATGGCCTGGGTGAAACCCTCGACGGCCTCAACCCTGGCCCCGGCCTTGCGCGCGATCTCCGACCAGTTGCTGGTTGCGTTCTCGGCGGCGACCTTGCCTTTCAGGTCATCGAGCGAGCTGATCGAATCGTCGTCGGCCCTGGTGACGATGACGCCTTCACCGACCGAATACGGTTCGGACAGGTCGTATTTGGCCTGCCGTTCCGGTGTGATGGTGACCTCGTTGCCGACCACGTCGAAGCGGTTGGCCTCGAGTGCGGCGAAGATCGAATCCCATGGGGTTTCGACGAACTCGACCCGAACCCCGATCTTGTCGCCGACCGCGCGGGCGATGTCGACGTCGTAGCCGACCAGTTGACCGGTCGCGGCGTCGTGGTAGCTGAACGGCGAGTACACGCCCTCTGTGCCGACCCGCAGCACACCGGCGGATTTGATCGGCTCATCGCTGGTGCCGGCCG
>NZ_JBSFPX010000027.1:0-50344 GCF_053588415.1 Mycobacterium sp. NPDC003449 | reverse complement strand
TCAGACGCGGCGGTACCCTGGAATGCGCTTTCCCGGGTACCGCCGCGTCTGCTCGGCGGAAAAAGCTTCAGAGCTTGCGCAGCCGCAACCGGTTGATCGCGTGGTCGGCGTCCTTGCGCAACACCAGGGTGGCCCGCGGCCGGGTCGGCAGGATGTTCTCGATCAGGTTGGGCCGGTTGATCGAATGCCAGATGTCGCTCGCGGCGAACACCGCCTGATTATCGGTCAGTGTCGCGTAGTGGTGGAAGTGTGACGCGGGATCGGCGAAGGCCGTCGACCGCATGGTCAGGAACCGCGAGATGTACCACTTCTCGATGTCCTCGATGCGGGCGTCGACGTACACCGAGAAGTCGAACAGGTCCGAGACCATCAATGCCGGACCGGTCTGCAGGACGTTGAGGCCCTCCAGGATCAGGATGTCGGGATGGCGCACCAGCTGCTGCTCGTCGGGCACGATGTCGTAGAGCAGGTGTGAGTAGACCGGCGCGCAGACCTCGTCGGCGCCGGCTTTCACCGCGGTGACGAACCGCATCAGCCCGCGGCGGTCGTAGCTTTCGGGGAACCCTTTGCGGTGCATCAGGTTCCGGCGATTGAGTTCGCGATTGGGGTAGAGGAACCCGTCGGTGGTGACCAGGTCAACCCGGGGATGGTGCCCCCACCGGGACAGCAGCGCCTGCAGCACACGCGCCGTGGTGGACTTACCGACCGCCACGCTGCCTGCCACCCCGATCACGAACGGCACCGGCCGGTCCGGATTCTGCTGCGGCTCGCCGAGGAACTCCGCCGTCGCGGCGAACAACCGCTGCCGGGCCGCGACCTGCAGGTGGATCAACCGGGCCAGCGGCAGGTAGACCTCCTCGACCTCGAGGAGGTCGATCTTCTCACCCATACCGCGCAGCCGGAGCAGCTCGTCCTCGGTGAGTTTCAGCGGCGTCGACATACGCAGGGAACGCCATTGACTTCGGTCGAACTCCACATAGGGGCTCGGCTCGCTGGGCCGCGGCATTCGGTCAGTCTTACATTTACGGTTGAGGGCATGGCTAACGGGATGGATTCCGGCGCGAACACATCGACAGATTCGGCGACCCTGATCCGCGAATATCTGCTGCTCGGTCTGCGGTTCGACCGGGTCGAGGAGGGCTACGTCGACTCGTTCACCGGCGATCAGGCGCTGCGCCGGGCGGTGGCCGACGAACCCGCCCCCGACCCGGCCGATCTGGCCCGGCAGGCCGAACGACTGCTCACCCGGATCCCCGATGAGCTGAGCCGCGACCGCGCCGCCTACATCGCCGCGCACCTGCGGGCGTTGAACTGCGCCGGGCGCAAATTCGCCGGCGAGGATGTCGGTTTCGTCGACGAGGTGGCCGCCTACTTCGACGTCCGGATCACCAAGGGGGATCCGGAGCGCTACCGGGCCGCCCACGCGAAGCTCGACGAGGCGCTCGGCGGCACCGGCCCGCTGGCCGACCGGATCCAGGCCCACCGGTCCGGCGACGAGATTCCGCCGCACCGCCTCGAGGAGTGCATCCACGCGTTCTCCTCGGCGCTGCGCGACCGGGTGCGGGCCGAATACCCGCTGCCGGAGACCGAGACCATCACCTACGAGGTGGTCACCGACAAACCGTGGTCGGGGTTCAACTACTACCTGGGCGATTACCGGTCCACCGTCGCCGTCAACGCCGACCTCAAACAGCAGATGTCCAATCTGCCGCGGCTGGTGGCCCACGAGTCCTATCCGGGCCATCACACCGAGCACTGCCGCAAGGAAGCCGGGCTGGTGGCCCGCGGCAACCAACTGGAACAGACCATCTTCCTGGTCAACACCCCGCAGTGCATCATGGCCGAGGGTCTGGCCGACCTGGCGCTGCACGCCGTGATCGGGGATGGGGCCGGCGAAGCGACGGGGGTCAAGGGAGGCTGGGGAGCCTGGGCCTCGGAGATCTACGCCGACCTCGGGCTCCGGTTCGACGGGGAGCGCGCCGCGGCCGTGTCGGAGGCGGTCGCCGGGCTGGCCGAGGTGCGTCAGGACGCGGCGCTGATGCTGCACGACGAGCATCGCGACGTCGACGAGGTGGTCGCCTTCCTCAAACGTTGGCTGCTGGTCAACGACGAGCGGGCCCGGCAGATGCTGCGGTTCCTGTCCTCGCCGCTGTGGCGGGCCTACACCAGCACCTACGTCGAGGGGTATCGGCTGCTGCGCGGCTGGCTGGACGACCGGCCCGACGGTGTGTCGTTGACGCAGCGGTTCGGCCGGCTGCTGGACGAGCCGCTGATCCCGTCGACGTTGCGGGGATAGGCTGCGACTAGGCTGAACGCCATGGCAGTCGACTCGTCATCCACCTTGCCCGCGGCTACTGGCGCCGATTACGCCGATACCGCCAGCGCCGCATACACGGCCGCGCTGCAGGTCATCGAATCCGTCGAGCCCCGGGTCGCCGCCGCAACGCGCAAAGAGCTTGCCGATCAACGTGATTCGCTCAAATTGATCGCCAGCGAGAACTACGCCTCGCCCGCGGTGCTGCTGACCATGGGGACCTGGTTCTCCGACAAGTACGCCGAGGGCACCGTCGGGCACCGGTTCTACGCGGGCTGCCAGAACGTCGACACCGTGGAGGCGCTGGCCGCCGAACACGCCCGGGAACTGTTCGGCGCCCCGTACGCCTACGCGCAGCCGCACTCCGGCATCGACGCCAATCTCGTTGCGTTCTGGGCGATCCTGGCCACCCGGGTGGAGGCCCCCGAGCTGGCCAACCTGGGTGCCAAGCATGTCAACGACCTGTCCGAGGCGGACTGGGAGACGCTGCGCAACAAGCTGGGTAACCAGCGTCTGCTCGGCATGTCCCTGGACGCCGGCGGGCACCTCACGCACGGCTTCCGGCCCAACATCTCGGGCAAGATGTTCCACCAGCACAGCTACGGAACGAATCCGGCTACTGGGTTTCTTGACTACGACGCCGTGGCCGCCGCGGCCCGCGAGTTCAAGCCGCTGATCCTGGTCGCCGGCTACTCGGCCTATCCGCGCCGGGTGAACTTCGCCAAGATGCGCGAGATCGCCGACGAGGTGGGCGCCACCCTGATGGTCGACATGGCGCACTTCGCCGGCCTGGTGGCCGGCAAGGTGTTCACCGGCGACGAGGACCCGGTGCCGCACGCCCACGTCACCACCACCACGACGCACAAGTCGCTGCGCGGCCCGCGCGGCGGGATGGTGCTGGCCACCGAGGAATTCGCGCCCGCGGTCGACAAGGGCTGCCCGATGGTGCTCGGCGGACCGCTGTCCCATGTGATGGCCGCCAAGGCGGTCGCGCTGGCCGAGGCGCGTCAGCCGGCGTTCCGGACCTACGCCCAGCAGGTCGCCGACAACGCCCAGGCCCTGGCCGACGGGTTCGTCAAGCGCGATGCCGGGCTGGTCACCGGCGGCACCGACAACCACATCGTGCTGCTCGACGTGCGCTCGTTCGGACTGACCGGCCGCCAGGCCGAATCGGCCCTGCTGGACGCGGGTGTCGTCACCAACCGGAACTCGATCCCGGCCGACCCCAACGGCGCCTGGTACACCAGCGGCATCCGGCTGGGCACCCCGGCACTCACCAGCCGCGGGTTCGGTGCCGACGACTTCGACCGGGTCGCCGGGCTGATCGTCGACGTGCTGTCGAACACGCAGCCCGACGGGACATCCAAGGCCAAGTACAAACTGGCCGACGGCACCGCCGACCGCATCCACGCGGCATCGGCCGAGCTGCTGACCGCCAACCCGCTCTACCCGGGACTCACGCTCTGACCGTCGCTTTCAGCGAATTCACAGCAACTGGACAGGGTAGGCCCCAATAGGCGGGCCGGGACTGCCAGACTCACGCAGCGTGACCGCCGCAACGAGCCTCGCCGCATCCGTGATGTCCGCCCCGCTCGCCGACGTCGACCCCGATATCGCCGGGCTGCTCGACAAGGAGTTGGGTCGCCAGCGCGACACCTTGGAGATGATCGCGTCGGAGAACTTCGCGCCGCGGTCGGTGCTGCAAGCCCAGGGCAGCATCCTGACCAACAAGTACGCCGAGGGGTTGCCGGGGCGGCGGTACTACGGCGGCTGTGAACACGTCGACGCGATCGAGAACATCGCCCGCGACCGGGCCAAGGCGTTGTTCGGCGCCGAATTCGCCAATGTGCAACCACATTCCGGCGCGCAGGCCAACGCCGCGGTGTTGGCCGCGCTGATGAACCCGGGGGAGCGGCTGCTCGGCCTTGACCTGGCCAACGGCGGGCACCTGACCCACGGCATGAAGCTCAACTTCTCCGGCAAGGTCTACGAATCGGGGTTCTACGGCGTCGACCCCGCCACCGGCCTGATCGATATGGCTGCGGTGCGGGAGCGCGCGCTGGCCTTCCGGCCCAAGGTGCTCATCGCCGGCTGGTCGGCCTATCCGCGCACGCTGGACTTCGCGGCGTTCCGCGAGATCGCCGACGAGGTCGGCGCCCACCTGTGGGTCGATATGGCGCACTTCGCCGGGCTGGTCGCCGCGGGCCTGCATCCCAACCCGGTGCCGCACGCCGACCTGGTGTCGAGCACCGTGCACAAGACGCTCGGCGGCGCCCGGTCCGGGCTGATCCTGGGCCGCAGGGAATTCGCCAAACAGTTGAACTCGGCCATGTTCCCCGGCACCCAGGGCGGGCCGGCGATGCAGGTGGTCGCGGGCAAGGCGGTCACCTTCAAGATCGCCGGGACGCCCGAGTTCGCCGAGCGGCAGCGGCGCACACTGTCCGGGGCCCGCATGGTGGCCGAGCGGTTGCTGGCCGCCGACGTCGCGGCGTCCGGGGTCTCGGTCGTCACCGGCGGCACCGATGTGCACCTGGTGCTGGTGGATCTGCGCCGCTGCGCGCTGGACGGGAAGGCCGCCGAGGATCTGCTGCACGAGGTCGGCATCACGGTCAACCGCAATGCGGTGCCCGACGACCCGCGCCCGCCGATGGTCACCTCGGGGGTGCGGATCGGCACGTCGGCGCTGGCCACCCGAGGTTTCGGCGACGCAGAATTCACCGAGGTCGCCGATATCATCGGGACCGCGCTGGCCCGCGGCGCCGAGACGGATGTGGCCGCGCTGCGCGGCCGGGTGACCCGGCTGGCGCGCGAATTCCCGCTGTATGACGGGCTGGAGGGCTGGGAGTTGCACCCCTCGGTTTGACACGCCCCGCCCGATTTCAAGGAATGTGTGTACTCGGGTTACAGTTACCTCATGGCACAGAAACCTGTCGCTGATGCACTGACCCTCGAGTTGGAACCTGTGGTGACCGCCGAGCTGCGCCGCCACCTCGACTCCGAGGTGCTGTGGTACGCCCACGACTACGTGCCGTTCGACCTGGGGGAGAACTTCGCCTTCCTCGGCGGCAAGGACTGGGACCCTTCCCAGGTCACCCTGCCCAAGAACGTCACCGACGCCTGCGAGATCCTGCTGATCACCAAGGACAACCTGGGTGGCTACCACCGCGAGCTCGTCGAACACTTCATCCTCGAGGAGAAATGGGGCCGGTTCCTCGGCCGGTGGACCGCCGAGGAGCACCTGCACGCCGTCGCGTTGCGCAACTACCTGGTCGTCACCCGTGAGATCGACCCGTCGGCCAATGAGGACGTCCGGGTCGAGCATGTGATGAAGGGTTACCGCGCCGGCACCTACAGCCAGATCGAGACCCTGGTGTTCATGGCCTTCTTCGAGCGCTCGCACGCCGTGTTCTGCCGCAACCTGCAGGCGCAGCTCGAGGAGCCGGTGCTGGGTGCACTGATCGGCCGCATCGCCGTCGACGAGGAGCGCCACGAGGAGTTCTTCGCCAACCTGGTCTCGCACCTGCTGGAAACCCATCGCGAGGAGACCGTCGGGGCGATCGCGGCCCGGGCCGCCGAACTGGACGTCATCGGCGCCGATATCGACGCTTACCGGGACAAGGTCGCACTGGTGGCCGAATCCGGCATCTTCGACACGGCCGCGCTGCGGCGCGTCGTCGCCGACCGGATCGACGCCTGGGGCCTGGCTGACGAGCCACGACTCCGGGATTTCATCGGCGCGTAACGCGCTGGGCGCCAAATATGCGGCGCGCCAATCAGCAAAGCCGCTGCGGCGGGAGTAGCGTCGATTCCGATGGCTAGCGACATGCTCTGCTGTCCGGGCGGTACCGATCGGTTCGATCACGAGAGGACCGGCCCCGGTCCTGGTACTGCAGTGTCCACCACCGAAGAAGTTCGTGTGGGGTCGCATGAACTCGCCTCGCCTCGAGGAGCGCCACGTGACTGATTCGCCTGTCCGTACCTATGTGCTCGACACCTCGGTCCTGTTGTCCGATCCATGGGCCTGCACCCGGTTCGCCGAGCATGAAGTGGTGGTTCCGCTGGTTGTCATCAGCGAGCTGGAAGCCAAACGGCACCATCATGAGCTGGGCTGGTTCGCCCGGCAGGCACTGCGGATGTTCGATGATCTGCGGCTCGAACACGGACGGCTGGATCAGCCGATTCCGGTTGGGACACAGGGCGGCACGCTGCACGTCGAGTTGAACCACAGCGATCCCACCGTGTTGCCCGCCGGCTTCCGCACCGAGACCAACGATTCCCGCATCCTGACCTGCGCTGCCAACTTGGCCGCTGAAGGCAAGCGAGTTACATTGGTGAGCAAGGACATTCCGCTTCGGGTCAAGGCCGGTGCGGTGGGTCTTGCCGCCGACGAGTACCACGCCCAGGATGTCGTGGTGTCGGGCTGGACCGGGATGAGCGAGCTGGACGTCGCGGCCGAGGATATCGACACCCTGTTCGCCGACGGCGAGATCGACCTGGCCGAGGCGCGGGATATGTCCTGCCACACCGGAGTTCGGCTACTTGGTGGCACCTCGCACGCACTTGGCCGGGTCAACGCGGCCAAGCGAATCCAGTTGGTCCGCGGTGACCGTGAGGTGTTCGGGTTGCGCGGCCGGTCCGCCGAACAGCGGGTGGCGCTGGATCTTTTGCTCGACGAATCGGTCGGCATCGTATCGCTGGGCGGCAAGGCGGGCACCGGCAAATCGGCGCTGGCCCTGTGCGCGGGCCTTGAGGCCGTGCTGGAACGTCGCACCCAGCGCAAGGTCGTGGTGTTCCGGCCGCTGTACGCGGTCGGCGGCCAGGAGCTCGGTTACCTGCCCGGCAGTGAGAGCGAGAAGATGGGCCCGTGGGCCCAGGCCGTGTTCGACACCCTCGAAGGGCTGGCCAGCCCGGCCGTGCTGGAAGAGGTGCTGGCCCGGGGCATGCTGGAGGTGCTGCCGCTGACCCATATCCGGGGCCGGTCGCTGCACGACTCGTTCGTGATCGTCGACGAGGCGCAGTCGCTGGAACGCAATGTGCTGCTGACGGTGCTGTCCCGGCTCGGTGCGGGCTCGCGGGTCGTGCTCACCCACGACGTCGCCCAGCGCGACAACCTGCGGGTGGGCCGCCACGACGGGGTCGGCGCGGTGATCGAGAAGCTCAAGGGGCATCCGCTGTTCGCCCACATCACGCTGCAGCGCAGCGAACGGTCGCCGATCGCGGCGCTGGTCACCGAGATGCTTGAGGAGATCAGCCCGGCGGCCCTGCCCTGAGGGGCCGGTAGGCTGCCGGGGTGAGCAGCCCCGCAAACCGGCAGGCCTGGTTATGGACCGTGATCGGTGTGATAGCCGCGGTTGCGGTGTTGGTGGTCGGCGCGCTGACGGGGCATGTGCGGCGCGCCGACGCCGACGACGTCGACTGCGCGGTGCAGAAGTGCGTCGCCTTCACCTTCGATGACGGCCCCGGCCCCTACACCGACCGGCTGCTGCAAATCCTCAAGGACAACGACGCCAAGGCCACTTTCTTCGAGATCGGGAACAAGGTGGCCGCCAACCCCGAGGGCGCCAAGCGGGTGGTCGAGGCCGGGATGGAACTGGGCAGCCACACCTGGGAACACCCCAATATGACCGCCATCCCGCCCGAGGACATCGCGGCCCAGTTCAGCAGGGCCGGCGACGCCATCGAGGCCGCGACCGGGCAGCGACCCAAGCTGGTCCGGACCGCGGGCGGGCTGATCAACGATCAGGTGCTCGCCGAAGCCGGCCGGCAGGGCCTGGCCGATATCAACTGGGACGTCATCCCGTTCGACTGGGCCAACGACGCCAATACGGCGGCCACCCGCTACATGCTGATGACCCAGATCAAGCCGAACTCGGTGGTGCTTTTCCACGACACCTATTCGTCCACGGTGGATCTGGTCTACCAGTTCATTCCGGTGCTCAAGGCCAACGACTACCACCTGGTGACGGTCAGCCATATGCTCGGGGACCGTGCGCCGGGCAGCACCTACGGCGGCCGCGAGAACGGGCCGCCGGTCCCGCCCGCCGATGCGCTCAAGGACATCCCGCCCGGCGAGATCCCGTCGCTGCCCGCTACGCCGTCGCCGGCGCCGATGCCCAACTTCCCGATCACCGACATCCCCGGGGCCAACTCGGGCGGCCCCAACAACGGCGCCTGATTCTTCCCGCCGAGCCCGCCGAGCAGACACAAAACTGCCCACTTTCGGCGGAAAATGGTCAGGTTTGCGTCTGCTCGCGCGGGAGAAGGTGAGGACCAAAGACCCTAACCGGCGCGCGTCCGCGCGACGAGGCTGATGTCATGCCCGACACCATGATCGAACCCGCAACCATCACCAGCGCAGTGCAGTTGGCCGCGCGGGCCCCCTCGTTGCACAACACCCAGCCGTGGCGATGGCTCTCCCACGCTGGTGACCTGCAATTGTTCCTCGACCCGAACCGGGTGCTGCACTCGACGGACCGGTCCGCGCGCGAGGCGCTCATCAGCTGCGGGGCGGTACTCGACCATCTACGAGTCGCGATGGCGGCGGCCGGATGGAGCACCACCGTCGAGCGGTTTCCGAACCCGAACGATCCCGACCATCTGGCCACCCTGCGGTTCGGCCCGATGGCATTCGTCACCGACGCCCATCGTCGGCGGGCCGATGCGATCCTTGCCCGGCGTACCGACCGGTTGCCGATGGCGGCGCCCGCGGACTGGGCGTCGTTCGAGAGGCTGCTGCGGGTACGGCTGGCTGACGGGCCGGTGCAGCTCGACGTGGCGGGCGATGACATGCGCCGCCAGCTCACCGAAGCCGCCGACCTGAGTGAGTCGCTGCGCCTGTACGATTCCGCGTACCATTCTGAACTCATCTGGTGGGCAACACCGTTCGCGACCGAGGATGGGATTCCGCAGAGCGCGCTGGTATCTGCGGCCGAAAGTGAACGGGTCCCGGTGGGACGCACCTTCCCGGTCCTCGCGCACGGTGAGCGTCGGCCCGCGGTCAACGATGACGCCGCGGAGATCCTGGTGCTGTCCACCGACGGCTACAGCAGGGCCGATGCGCTCGATGCCGGCGAGACCCTCTCGGCGGTGCTGCTCGACGCCACCATGGCCGGATTCGCCACCTGCCCGGTAACGCACGTGACCGAGTTGCATGCCAGCCGCGATATCGTCGCTGCCCTGATCGGCCGCGACGCGTGCCCGCAGGTGCTGGTTCGGGTCGGGGTCGCTCCCCTGCTGGACGGGGTACCGCCGGCCACGCCGCGCCGGCCCGTCGACACCTTCCTCACTTTCGCGTAGGAGGCGGCCATGACGAGTGGACCCGCGGTCGTCGTCGGCATCGACGGATCGCGCAGCGCCGTCGATGCCGCCATCTGGGCGGTCAAAGAGGCGGTATCCCGTGACATCGCGGTGCGGCTGACCTACGTCGTCGACCCGGACTGCCCAGCAACCGACCATCAGGACCCGGCCGGCGCGCTCGCGACCGCCGAACGCGCCGTCCGGCAGTCGTTCATCGCGCCAGAAGTCGCCGAACAGCCGGTCAAGATCGAACTGGAAGTGCTGCGGGACAATCCGATTCACGGTCTGATCGCCGCATCGCGGTCGGCGGCGATGCTGTGCGTCGGCGCCGTGGGGCTCAGGCACGCCGCCGGAGCACGCATCGGGTCGACCGCGGCGGCGGTGACGAAATCCGCGCACTGTCCGGTCGCGGTGGTCCGGACTGCGGGAGCGGAACGTGGGGGAGTGCTGGCGGAGTTCGACGGCCATGCAGCGGCAGGGGCGGTGCTACAGGCCGGGATGGAGGAGGCGCGGCTGCGCGGCGCGCCGTTGCGGGTGATGACGGCATGGCGGGCCCCGCACCGCGGCGGGGCGGCGGCCGATCCGGCCGGCCCACCCGGTCTGGCGGTGCTGGCCGGGTCCCAATGCTCGCTGCTCACTTGCGATCGCCGGCAGCGGTTGTGAGACTCGACAAGATGATCAGGGTTTTTCTGGTCGACGACCACGAGGTGGTGCGCCGCGGTCTGATCGATCTGCTCGCCGCCGATCCGGAATTGGAGGTGATCGGCGAGGCCGATTCGGTGGCGCAGGCGCTGGCCCGGATCCCGGCGGCGCGGCCCGATGTCGCGGTGCTCGACGTCCGGCTGCCCGACGGTAACGGCATCGAGCTGTGCCGGGATCTGCTGTCCGGGGTGCCCGATCTGCGGTGCCTGATGCTGACCTCGTTCACCTCCGACGAGGCGATGCTCGACGCGATTCTGGCCGGGGCCAGCGGGTATGTGGTCAAGGACATCAAGGGCATGGAACTGGCCAAGGCCATCAAGGACGTCGGCGCGGGCCGCTCCCTGCTGGACAACCGGGCCGCCGCGGCGCTGATGGCCAAGCTGCGCGGGGACACCGGGCGTTCCGATCCGCTGTCGGGATTGACCCAGCAGGAACGGGTGTTGCTCGACCTGCTCGGGGAGGGCCTGACCAACAAGCAGATAGCGGCCAGGATGTTCCTGGCCGAAAAGACGGTCAAGAACTACGTGTCGCGGTTGCTGGCCAAGCTCGGTATGCAGCGTCGCACCCAGGCGGCCGTGTACGTCTCCAAGCTGGACCGGCACGGGTGACGCCGACGGGTGAGGCTTGGTGTGGTGCCGCGTTGGTGCCAGCATGGGCAGGGTGACCGGGCAGGCGCCGCAACCCGACGACGAGCGGCGGACGTCGTCGTTGCGGGACACGCTCTCGCAGCTGCGGCTGCGCGAGCTGCTCAGCGAGGTCCAGGACCGGGTCGAGCAGATCGTCGAGGGCCGTGACCGGCTTGACGGGTTGGTCGAGGCGATGCTGACGGTCACCTCGGGGCTGGACCTCGAAGTCACGCTGCGCACCATCGTGCGGACCGCGATCGAGCTGGTCGACGCCCGGTACGGCGCGCTCGGGGTGCGCGGTGACGGTCATGAGCTGACCGAGTTCATCTACCAGGGTGTCAGCGATGAGATGCGCCGCGCCATCGGACCGCTGCCGGAGGGCCGCGGTGTGCTCGGGGTGTTGATGGAGGACCCGAAACCCATTCGGCTCGAAGACATCCGGATGCACCCGGCGTCGGTCGGATTCCCGCCCAACCATCCGCCGATGCGAACCTTCCTCGGCGTGCCGGTCCGGATCCGCGACGAGGTGTTCGGCAACCTGTACCTGAGCGACAAGACCAACGGCCAGCCGTTCGGCGAGGACGATGAAGTGCTGGTGCGGGCGCTGGCCGCGGCGGCGGGCATCGCGATCGAGAACTCCCGGTTGTACGAGCAGTCGCGGGCCCGACAGGCCTGGATCGCCGCGACCCGCGACATCAGCACCGAACTGCTCGGGGGCACCGATCCGGCCACGGTGTTCCGGCTGGTCGCCGACGAGGCGCTCAAGCTGGCCGGTGCGGACCGGATCGTGGTCGCGATACCGCTCGACGCCGACGTTTCGGCCGCCGAGGTGGATGCGCTGGTGGTGGCCGCGACGGCGGGCACGCCCATTGCGGTCGAGTCGATCCCGGTCGGTGACAGCGCGGTCGGCACGGCCTTCCGCGCCGGCACACCGCACCGGCTGGACCGGTTCGACCTCGACGGATTCGGCGGCCCTGCAATGGTGCTGCCGCTACGCGCGACCGACACCGTGGCCGGTGTCCTGGTCGCGGTGCGCGCCGAAGGCGCCAAGGCCTTCACCGCTGAACAACTGGAACTGGCCGCGGTGTTCGCCGATCAGGCGGCCGTGGCCTGGCAGCTGGCGAGTTCGCAGCGCCGGATGGCCGAACTGGATGTCCTGGCCGACCGCGACCGCATCGCACGCGATCTGCACGACCATGTGATCCAGCGGTTGTTCGCGGTCGGGCTGTCGCTACAGGGCACGATTCCGCGGGCTCGTTCGCCGGAAGTGCAGCAGCGCCTGACCGATTCGGTCGACGATCTGCAGGCCGTCATCTCCGAAATCCGGAGCGCCATCTTCGATCTGCACAGCGCGCAGACCTCGACGACCCGGCTGCGCAAACGCCTCGAAGACGTCGTTGCCCAATTCGCGGCTGTCGGGCCTGGGATCACCACCCGTTTCGTCGGACCGTTGTCAGTGGTCGACACCGGATTGGCCGATCATGCCGAGGCGGTGCTGCGGGAGGCGGTGAGCAATGCCGTGAGGCATTCCGGGGCAACCGAACTCGCGGTGCGGGTGAGCGTGGACGACGACCTGTGCATCGAGGTCACCGACAACGGCAGCGGGATCACCGGCCCGGTCACCGAGAGCGGGCTGGCCAATCTGCGGGACCGGGCGGCGGAGGGTGGCGGGGAGTTGACGGTCGAGGACCGCTCCGGGGGCGGTACCGTGCTGCGATGGTCGGTCCCGCTTCCCGATTAGCTCCCCGAGCCCGCCGAGCAGACACAAAACTGCCCACTTTCGGCGGAAAATGGTCAGGTTTGCGTCTGCTCGCGCGGGGGAAGGAACAGGAAATCTAGTCGCCGTCTTTGACCTTGGCCATGGCGAGCACGTCGAGGCGGCGGTCCAGCTCCTCCTCGCTCAGCTTGTCGCCGATCAGCCCGCGGTCGATGACGGTCTGGCGGATGGTCTTCTTCTCCGCCAGCGCCTGCTTGGCGACCTTGGCGGCCTCCTCGTAACCGATCGCCGAGTTCAGCGGGGTCACGATCGACGGCGAGGACTCGGCCTGCTCACGCAGGTGCGCCTCGTTGGCCACCAGGCCGTCCACGCAGCGTGCCGCGAACAGCCTCGACACGTTCGCCAGCAGGGTGAACGATTCCAGCAGGTTGCGGGCCATCATCGGGATGTAGACGTTGAGCTCAAAAGCGCCCGACGCCCCACCCATCGCGATCGCGGCGTCGTTGCCCACCACCTGGCAGGCCACTTGGGTAACCGCCTCGGGCAGAACGGGATTGACCTTGCCCGGCATGATCGAGCTGCCCGGCTGCAGATCGGGAAGCTGGATCTCGGCCAGGCCGGTCAGCGGGCCCGAGCCCATCCAGCGCACATCGTTGGCGATCTTGGTCAGCGACACCGCGATGGTGCGCAGCGCCCCCGAGGCCTCGACCAGTCCGTCGCGGGCCGCCTGGGCCTCGAAAGAGTCGACGGCGGTGCGCAATTCGGCCAGGCCGGTCTGGTCGACCAGCACCTCGACCACCTTGGCGCCGAACCCTTCCGGGGCGTTGAGTCCGGTGCCGACGGCGGTGCCGCCGATGGCCAGCTCACCGAGCCTGGGAAGGCAGCCGCGCACTCTTTCTATGCCGGCCTCGATCTGGCGCGCATAGCCGCCGAATTCCTGGCCCAGCGTCACCGGCACCGCGTCCATCAGGTGGGTGCGGCCCGACTTCACCACGGTGCGCCACTGCTTGGCCTTGGCGGCCAGCGATTCGTGCAGCAGCTCCAGCGCCGGAACGAGATGGCGCACAGCGGCTTCGGTGGCCGCGATATGGGTCGCGGTGGGGAACGTGTCGTTGGAGCTCTGCGACATGTTCACATCGTCGTTGGGGTGAACCGTCATCCCGTTGCGGGCGGCGATCGAGGCGATCACCTCGTTGGTGTTCATGTTCGAGCTGGTGCCCGACCCGGTCTGGAACACGTCGATCGGGAACTGGTCGTCGTGTCGGCCGTCGGCGATCTCACCGGCCGCGGCGATGATCGCATCGGCCTTCTCGGGGTCCAGCAGACCGAGGTCCTTGTTGACCTGGGCACAGGCCGCCTTGAGCAGGCCGAGCGCGCGGATCTGGGTGCGCTCGAGGCCGCGGAACGAGATCGGGAAGTTCTCCACGGCCCGCTGGGTCTGCGCGCGCCACAGGGCATTGACCGGAACCCGGACCTCGCCCATGGTGTCGTGCTCGATGCGGTATTCCACGTCGCCGGATTGGTCGACAGCGCTGTCGGTCATATGCTCCCTGTTCGTCTTTCGGTGTGGTGGGGGAAGGGGACTAGGGCAGTGACTAAGGCAAGGGGTAGGCGGCGGTCTTGTCGCCGGTGAAGTCGACCGAGGAGTACTCGTTGAGCTTGGCCAGCCGGTGGTACGCCTCGATCATCCGGACCGTGCCCGACTTGGACCGCATCACGATGGACTGGGTGGTGCACCCACCGCCCGAGTAGCGCACACCCTGCAGCAGGTCGCCGTCGGTGACGCCGGTGGCCGAGAAGAAGACGTTCTCGCCCGAGACCAGGTCCTCGGTACTGAGCACCTGGTCGAGGTCGTAGCCGGCGTCGATGGCCTTCTGGCGTTCGGCGTCGTCGGTCGGCGCCAGCACCGCCTGGATCGCGCCGCCCATGCAGCGGATCGCGGCCGCGGTGATGATGCCCTCCGGGGTGCCGCCGATGCCGGCCAGCAGGTCGGTGCCCGAGTTCGGTCGGCACGCCGAGATCGCGCCTGCCACGTCGCCGTCGGAGATCAGCCGGATCCGGGCGCCGGCCTCGCGCACATCGGCGATCAGCTGCGCGTGGCGGGGCCGGTCCAGGACGCACACCGTGAGGTCGGCGACGCTGGAGTTCTTCACCTTCGCGACCCTGCGGATGTTCTCGCCGATGGGGGCGGTGATGTCGATGACGTCGACGGCGTCGGGACCCACCGCGATCTTGTTCATGTAGAACACCGCCGACGGGTCGAACATGGCGCCGCGCTCGGCCACCGCGAGTACCGAGATGGCGTTCGGCATGCCCTTGCTCATCAGCGTGGTTCCGTCGACCGGGTCGACGGCGAAGTCGCACTCCGGGCCGTCGCCGTTGCCGACCTCCTCGCCGTTGTAGAGCATCGGGGCGTTGTCCTTCTCGCCCTCCCCGATGACCACGACGCCGCGCATCGACACCGAGTTGACCAGCTCGCGCATGGCGTCGACGGCGGCCCCGTCGCCACCCTCTTTGTCGCCGCGGCCGACCCACCGGCCCGCGGCCATGGCGCCGGCCTCGGTGACGCGGACGAGTTCGAGGGCAAGGTTGCGGTCCGGCGCTTCACCGCGCGAGGGGCTCATGGCGGTGATTCTCCCAGAACGGGCTCGTCAATTGGGAGGCGGGATACGGGCGGGCCGATCAGGTGCTATGCGGTGTTTGTCGAATCAACCGCATCGTGGCGACTCACCCGGTCCACGACGCCCGCGATGTCGGTGACCGGCCAGCGCAGCGGCCCCGAGGCCGCAGACAGCCGCTCGGGATCGATCTGGAGCCCGAGCCCGGGTCCGTCGGGCAGCAGCAGGTCACCGCCCCGGTAGCGGACGGGCTCACGGACCACGTCCGTGGTGTAGAGGAGCGGGCCGACCGGGTCACTCGCCACGGTCACCGACGGGGCGGCGACACCGAGGTGTGCCGCGGCCGCGGTGCCGATGGAGAGCTCCTGGGTGGTGCCGATCAGGCAGCGCAGTCCGGCTGCCTCGGCGATGGCGAGGAGCCGTCGCGCTCCGGTGATGCCGCCGATCGCGAACAGGCCCACGTTCAAGACGTCGACGGCCCGCGCGGCCACCAGCTCGAGCGCCCAGCGTCCGCTGTAGACATGTTCGCTGACCGGAACCGGAGACCGGTTGCGCGCGTATGCCAGGCCGGCCAGGTCGCCGGTCCGGGCCGGCGCCTCGATGAGCTCGTAGCCCAGCTCGCGGGTCCGGTCCACGAAAGCACATGCGTCGCGTGCCTCGAGCAGGTTGGAGAAGTCGAGTGACTTGATTTCGATTGCGTCCCCGAACCTTTCCCGCGCCCGCCGCAGGAACGATTCGTCCAAATCGAGCCGCCGCCCCAGATAGACCCGGAATCGGAAGAACCCGGCCGACAGTTTGTCCGCGACGAGTTCGAGGTTCGCATCGACGTCGTCGGGCTCCTGTTGGCGGAAGATCGGGTACGCGACCGGGAGGGAGTCCCGGACGGCTCCGCCGAGCAGCTCGGCGACGCTTCGACCGTCGAGCTTGCCGATCAGGTCCCACACGGCAATGTCGACGCCGCACTTGACGACGCTGCTCTTGTCGTAAAGGTTCCCGGCCTGCGGGAAGTTCTCCTCGAGCCGCCGCTCGATCTCGTTGAGAGCGCGCGGATCGAGCCCGATCAGGAGGCCGTTGAGGGTGCGTTCGAGTTCGCCGACATCGATATGGAAGCGCGGCAGATGCTGGAAGTCCGACATTTCCCCGATGCCCACCAATTGGTCGACGTCCGTGCCGATTTCCACGATGACATGCCCACACACGAGCCCGCTCGTGCGTGGGGTGTTGACGGAGGTGAGCTTCACCTCGGTGATCCGGGTCATGCCGCCCCCCATGAGGCGAGCACGTCGCGCACGGCATCGCGCTCGTCCCGGTTCAATGCCCGGATCGGTGGCCGCACGTCGGGACGGCAGAGACCGAGTTGCGCGAGTGCCTCCTTCACGACGCTGACGTTGTTGGCCGATCGATTGGCCGCGCGCATCTCCTCGAACCGGCGAATCTTGTCCCAGACCCGCATCGCCGCGGCGTTGTCGTCCTGCCGGAGCGCCTCGAGCAGGGCCAGTGACATGTCCGGCTGGACGTTGACCAGCCCGGAGGTGAATCCGCGAGCTCCCGCTGTCCAGTGACTGGGCGCGTACGGCTCGGCGAGGCCGGCGATCCACACCAGCCGATCGAGGCCGACATCCCTTGCCACCGAAGCGAATCGCACCGGGTCGGGGACTGAGTACTTGATCCCGACGAGGTTCGCGCAGGCGTCGCACAGCCGGCCGATGTGTTCGCCGGTGAGCTCGGGATCGCGGAGGTAGGGCACGACGCCGAGCTCGGGAACGGCATCCGCGATGGCTCGGTGATATTCGACCCAGCCGTCTGCCGACACGAACGGGTGGACCGGTTGATGAACCATGATCGCCTCGGCGCCAATGCTTCTGGCGTGCTGGGCGTCGGCGATCGCGGTCGCCACGTCGTGACCGACGCCGACCAGCACGCTGGCGCGGTCGCCTACCGTCTTGACGGTCAACTCGGCGCATCGCCGGGCCTCGTCCCCGGTCAGCGAGTAGAACTCGCTGGTGTTGCCGTTGGGGGTGACCGCTTCGATTCCCTGATTGATCAGCCGGCCGATCAGGCCTACGTAGGACTCGGTGTCCACCGCACCGTTCGAATCGAACGGGGTGACCGGGATCGCGACGACGCCGGCCAGGCGTCCGCTCAGCGGCTTGAATTCCATGAGGTGTGCATTCTCCTTGATGTCGACCATTGTTGGGGTTTGCTCCGCTCGGGTCAACGCGCTTGCAGCGGTTCGACTTTGACCACGAAGGTGTAGATCAGCGCGCCGAGCACGCAGATCCCCGCGGTGGCCAGCAGCGCGGGAGCATACGAGCCGCCGCTGGCGGTCAGGATCAGGCCGATCATGATCGGCCCGCCGATGCCGCCGATCTGGGAACCGACATTCTGCAGGCCCGCGAGCGTGGCGACCGTCGAGGATGTCGGTGCGACGTCGGTGGGCAGCGACAGCACCGGGCCGGACGCGAACGATGCCGCGCACGACGCCAGGGTCAGGAAGAACATGACCAGGAAGGCGTTGTCGGTGAGCGCTGCGCCCGCGATCGTGGAGGCGCCGAGTAACGCCCCGACGATGGGGATCTTGCGGGCGAGGCCCGTGCTGTACCCGAGCCGCACCAGATGGTCGGAGAACCAGCCGCCGATCCAGCCGGCGAACAGCGACAGCAGGGGCGGAAGCATCCCGTAGATACCCAATTCCAGCAGCCCGAAACCCCGTTCGTCCACCAGGTAGCTCGGATACCAGGTGAGGAAGAAGTAGACCACGACGCCGCGGCAGACGTAGCCGAGGATCATGCCCCAGACGGTGGAGTACCGCAGCAGATCGAGCCAGCGAACGGTCGGCTCGCCGTCCTGCCGCACGGATCCGGTGTATGCGCCGCCTGCCTCGATGTACTCGAGCTCCTCGGCGGTGATCCGCGGGTGCTTGTGCGGGGAGTGATACCCCCACCGCCACAACAGGATCCACCCGAGACCGACGACGCCGATCACCACGAATGACCAACGCCAGCCGCTCAGGGCGAGCAACCCCGCCATGACCGGTAGCGCGACCGCGCTGCCGAGCTGCTGGCCGGTGTCGACGAGGCTGGAGGCGAACGCCCGTTCCCGTTTGGGGAACCACTTCGAGACCACCGCGATATTGGCCGGCTGCACCGGAGCCTCCCCGACCCCGAGCGCCATTCGCGCACCGATGAGACCGCCGACGCCCTGGACCAGCGCCGTGGACGCCGTGCACACCGACCACCATGCGACGGCGGCGCCGTAGACGACTTTCGGGCCCAAGCGGTCGGTCAGCCACCCGCCGGGGATCTGAAACACGGCGTAGGTCCAGAAGAACGAGGAAAGGATGACGCCTTGCAGGGCGGGATCGATGTCGAGGTCGGCCTTGATGCTGGGCATCGCCACGCTCAGTGCCGACCGGTCGAGGTAGGCGATGGCCAGGCCGAGCGCCCCGACCGCCAGGACGGTCCAGCGCACGTACCCGTGCCATCGCGCGGCAGGCGCCGGCGGCCCCTCGGCCCCGGGAACCGCCTCGCTACCAGACTGTTTCACCACACCGTCGGCCGCGGAGGCGGCGGGTTGGGCGCCACCGGTTCGGATATCATCACCGTGCATACAAACTCCTCCGAGTTCTTCGCGGGCGGACGCGCCTCTCGGCTCGTCTGGTGGCTTCCCGATCCGCGCCAACGGATGGGACGCCGGGGTTATATGTGAGGGTGTGACCCGGTGCTCGTGTCCGACGGTTCCGGGTCACACCCGCCTGTTACTCGTCCATCCGCGGCTACGGTGCGGACGCCTTCCACGCGGGCAGGCCGTTCCTTTCGGCCGGCAGCCGGGCCAGCACCCGGTCACGGAAGTCTTGGATGTGCGCGCGTAGCAGCCCGGCTGCGTGTTCGGCGTCGCCGCTCGTGGCGGCGGTCAGGATGGCGCGGTGTTCGCGTTCCTCGTCGCCCCAGGTGGGGCTGACGCCCCAGCCGGTAATGCTGATCAGGGCGGTCTGGTCCCGCAGCCCGTCCAGGATCTCGATCATCAGCGGGTTGCCACAGGAGCTGTACAGCGCGCGGTGGAAGTCCCGGTTGGCCTGGTTCATCTCGGCGTGCGCGGCCGCGTTGTCGGCGCACGACATCCTGGCCAGCGCGTCGGCCGCCGCGGTGAGATCGGCGCCGAGTTCCACGCCGCGTCGCAACGCTTCGGGCTCCAGCACCATGCGGACGTCGCTGACCTGCCGGACCATCGCGGCATCGGCGATGCGGACCGAGGCTCCGCGGTATTCCGTCATCACCACCAGACCCGATCCGCACAGCGTCTTCAACGCCTCCCGGACCGGGGTCTTGGATACGCCGAGCGAGGCGGCGAGTTCGCTTTCGACCAGTGGCTGTCCGGGCCGCAGCGCTCCGCTCAGGATCGAGGTGGTGATCGCCTGCAATACGAAGGCGCTCCGCGATGTCGGCGCCGCAGCAGCACTACCCGCCAAGATTATCTCCGATGATATATGAGCTCATATATTGTGATGCCGGACACGTTATCGTGCCGATCCGGGCCGGTCAAGATGGGTGGTGCGGTCCGCGCTCAGCCCCGTCGGGGCGGGCCCCCGGGGTCGGACGGGGCGATCAATGACGACAACTCGGCGACCAGGTCGCGGACCCGCTGCAGGTCGGGCGGGGTGGATTCGCCGTCCTCGACCCGCGCGTCGACGTCGAACACGGTCGAGGGCTGGTGCCACACCGTGGACCACTCCAGCCCGCGGTCCTGAGCATCGTTGGTGACGGCTTGCAGCAGCAGGATGGGGGTCCCGACTTCGATCCCCAGGTGCCCGGCGACGATCGGGTCGGCGGGGACCGCGCGCAGCTGCCGGGGGCCGCCGACCGGGACGGTGCCGGTGGATCTCATGTAGCCGAGCAGCGATCCGGCGATCGCGTCGGCGGTGAGATCGGGGAACAGCCGGCGCGACACCCACGACCGCATGAAGACCAGCGGGACATCGTCGACATAACGCAGCCGCTCGATGCGCCAGGCCTCCGATGTGCCCAACGCGGTGGCCGCGGCCTCGGGTGCGGTGTCGGCGGTGAGGTCGAGGACGACGGTCCGCAGCTGTTCGCCCGCCGCGGCCAGTTGCCGGCTCAGCCCGCCGGCCTGTGCGGCCCGCCGGTGGTGCACCCGGGCAGGCACGACGACGCTGCCGCGGCCGCGTTCGCGGCGGATCAGGCCGGCGTCGGCGAGCTCGGCCAGCGCCTGCCGGATCACGCTGCGGGCCACGCCGAATCGGTCCTGCAGCTCGAGCTCGCCAGGCAGATGCTCGCCGGGGGCGATGTTCTGGGCGAGGATCTGGCTGCGCAGCACATCGCGAACCTGGGCGTACAACGGAACGCCGCTGGCGCGGTCCACAACCGGCATCGAAGTCACAGTACCCACGGTGCTCGGCTCCCTCGATCGCAGTCATTGTTGACACGCCATGTGAGCCACAGCATACTTGTCCGCACCAATTGTACGTACAAGTTTGTGCAGTCGACGCATGGAGGACGACGTGGTCCGATCCGGCCCCACCCAGTCAGGCTCACCCCGCACGCCGCGACGCCCGGAGCCTCGCGCATGAAGGCGGCCGTGCTCACGGCCCATCGCGAGGTCGAACTGCACGACATCGCCGAACCGCAGCCGCGGGCGGACGAGATCGTGATCGCCGTCGAGGCCTCGGGCATCTGCGGATCGGATCTGCACGCCTGGCACGGCAGGCATCCGTTCCGGCAACCGCCGGTCGTGCTGGGCCACGAACCCGCGGGCACGGTGCGCGCGCGGGGCTCGGCGGTCACCGACGTCGAGGTGGGTGAGCGGGTGGTGATCCAGCCGCACCGGATCTGCGGCACCTGCGCTGCCTGCCGGCACGGTGACAACGAGATCTGCGAGCACAAGCAGTACCCGGCCACCCACGGCTGGACCGGCAGCCTCGCCGAATATTTCGTCGCGCCGGCGAATATGGTGCACCGGGTGCCCGACGGGGTGCCGCTGGACCTGGCCGCGCTCGCCGAACCGCTCGCGGTGGCCTGCCACGCCAACCGCCGCGGCGGCACCGGGCCCGCGACGACAGTCAACATCGTCGGCTCGGGCACCATCGGGCTGCTGTGCCTGACGGTCGCCCGTCAGCTCGGCGCCGAGGTCGACGTCGTCACCGATATCGACCCCGACAAGCTCGGCGTGGCAGGGCGATTGGGTGCGGCCCGGCCCAGCGATGTGCGGACCTCCGATATCGTCGAGGAGCTGCGGGGCAGCCGGTTCGAGCGGGCCGACATCACCATCGTGGCCGCCACCGCGCCGCAGAGCCTGCTCGACGCCGCCGCACTGACCAGGCCCGGCGGGCGCATCGTGCTGCTCGGGCTGTACCCGGACACCGCCGAGGTGGCCGCCTCGGCGCTGGTCACCGATGAGCAGACCATCGTCGGATCGCTGACCTACAACAGTGCCGACTTCGATGCGGCCCTTGGCCTGCTGGCCGGTGAGACCGACCGCTACGCCGGGTTCGTCACCAAACGGATCGGGCTGCACGAGGTCGGCGCGGAGTTCAGCCGCCAGGCCGGCGGCGGTGCGGCGATCAAGACGCTCGTGGTGCCGGGGCTGACGGTATGACGGTGCGAAAGTCGGGTCGGGGCAAGCTCATAACGTCGTTGCTGACGGTGACGACGGTGCTGGCCGCGGTGACCGGCTGCTCGGGCGGCAGGCACGACACCATCGAACTGCGGCTCGGTCACGTCAACTCCGCGACCGATCCGTGGCAGACCTCGGCGCAGGAGTTCGCGCAGCTGGTGAACGACAACAGTGGCGGCGAGATCGAGGTGGAGGTCTATCCGGGCGCCCAACTCGGCGGGGACCGCGACATGGTCGAGGGCATGCGGATCGGGTCGGTCGACTTCACCATGGTCGCTGGCGTGCTGTCCTCGGTGGAGCCCGAGATGACCATGCTGGAGATCCCGTACCTGTTCACCAGCCAACGCTCACTCAATCAGGCACTCGCCGGGCCCGGCGGGCAGAAATTGTCGGAAGGTCTGCTGGAGAAGGGGATCCGGAACCTGGCCTGGCTCGACCGGGGGCCGCGAGAGCTGACCGCCAACCGTAAGATCACCACCCCGGCGGAGCTGGACGGCGCCAAGATCCGGGTTCCGGAGATCCCGGCCTCGCTCGACGCCTGGCAGGCCATGGGGGCCAACCCGACACCGATGGCGTTCTCCGAGGTGTACGGCGCGCTGCAGCAGGGTGTCATCGACGGGCAGGAAAACCCCTACGCCATCATCGAATCCTCGAATCTGTACGAGGTCCAGCGCTACATCATGCAGACCGACCACGTATTCGGCTACGTGATGCTGGCAATGTCCGAACGGGCCTGGAACCGGCTCTCGCCCGAACAGCGGGATGTGGTCAGCGAGGCCGCCGAGACCGTGCGCGCGCATCACAACGAGCGGACGGCGGCCGAAGAGCAGCAATATCAGGACGAGTTGCGCTCACAGGGAATGACTTTCGTCCAGGTGGACAAGAACGCCTTCCGGCAGGCCGTCCAGCCCGTGCACCGGCACTACGCACAACAGTTCGGCCAGGACCTCTACAACGATCTGGTGGCCTCCAATGACTCGTAACCAAGCGGTCGGTGCGTTCGGCCGGTTCGCCGACGGCGTCGATATGGTGGCCAGGGCCGTGGCGGCGGCCGGGCTGGTCGGCATGATCGTGGTGATCACCCTGCAGGTACTGTTCCGCTACTTCCTGGACCAGTCACTGGCCTGGACCGAGGAGATCTCCCGGTTCCTGTTCATCGCAGCCAGTTTCATCGCGATCACCGTCGCCCACCGCAGACAGATGCATGCCGGCTACTCCAGCCTGGTCACCAAGTTCCCGGTGCCGGTCCGGCGCATCGTGATCCTCGCCGTCGACGCGATCAGCATCGCGTTCTTCGTGGTGGTCGGACTGTCGAGCCGCAACCTCATCGAGATCGGCTTCGACTCCAAGGCGCCGGCCACCGGAATGCCGATGGCCTGGATCTATTTCGTGTTCCCGGTGTTCGCGGTGCTCGGCGTCGTGTTCAGCCTCGAGCACATCGTCATGCATCTGCGCGGCGGGGCCGACGAACTGTTGTCGGCCGACGAGGACCGCGCGGTGGCCGAGGAGGCCGCGGGAGCGATCGGGGACGATCACAACGACGGACGGAGCGCATCATGATGATCGCCTGGCTCTTCGGCGGTTTCGCGGTGTTGGTCGCGGTGAACGTGGCGGTGGGGATCGCCCTGCTGATGTCGGTGGTCGTCGCCATGATGGCGACCGGAACCGATCTGCCGCTCGCGGTGATCGCGCAGCGGATGTTCACCGGCATGGATTCTTTCGCGCTGATCGCTATCCCGGCGTTCCTGCTGGCCGGCGAGATCATGGCCCGCGGTGCGATGGCCCGGCGGATGGTCGAGTTCGCCGCGACCATGGTGGGTCACCTGCGCGGCGGTCTGGCCGTGGTCGGTGTGCTGTCCACGATGCTGTTCTCGGGAGTGTCCGGATCGTCGGTGGCCAACACGGCCGCGGTCGGCAGTGTGCTGGTGCCGCAGATGCGTCAGCGCGGCTATGACCCGGCGTTCGCCGGTGCCGTCGTCGCCAACGCCGGTGTGCTGGGTTCGGTGTTCCCACCGTCGATTCCGATGGTGCTCTACGGGATCGCCGCGGGAGTGTCGATCAGCTCGCTGTTCGTCGCGGGCATCGTGCCAGGCATCCTGATGGTGGTCTTGCTGATCGCCGTCGGCTACTGGCAGTCGGTCAAAGCGGGCTACCCGGCCGGTGAGCGCGCATCGGTGCGGGAGTTCGGCCGTTCGTTGGGGCGGGCCTTCCTGGCGCTGCTGACCCCGGTCCTGATGGTCGGCGGCATCGTGTCCGGAATCCTCACGGTTACCGAAGCCGCGGTCGCGACCGTGCTCTACGCACTGGCGGTGGAACTGTTGGTCTACCGCGAGCTCAAATTCCGCGACCTGTCCGCGGTGCTGACCAGGGCGACCACCGCGACCGGCATCGTCATGCTGATCATCGCGGCCTCGACGCTGTTCGGCTGGATCATGACGATCGAGCAGATACCGCAGGCGATCGCCGGATTCATGCTGTCGCTCACCTCGACGGTGTGGATCCAGCTGATCCTGATCAATATCCTGCTGCTGATCATCGGGACTTTCCTCGACGTCGCACCGGGGATCATCATCGCCGTCCCGATCCTGGCGCCGCTGGCCGACGCGCTCGGCATGGATCCGGTCCACTTCGGCGTCATCGTCGTGATCAATCTGCTTGTCGGACTGGTTACCCCGCCGGTGGCCCCGACCCTGGTGGTTGGCGCCTCGATCGCCGGGGTGAGCCTGGACCGGATCACCGCCGCATCGTGGCGGTTCTTCCTTTCGCTGCTGCTCACCCTGGCGCTGATCACCTTCATCCCCGCCCTGTCCACCTGGTTGCCCAGCCTGTTCGGTTGAGCGGCACCCGATTCCGACCAGAGCCACTGAGAGGTAACGACTTGACCGACACCATCGACGTCACCTACCGCATCCTGAGCTACCTGCCGCTGGAGCAGGCCGCCGAGGCGATCGCCGGGGAGCAGACCACCGGAACCTTCACCAAGGTCGCCGGCGAAACCCCGGAACTGCATCGCAAACACCGGGCTCAGATCCTCGACATCACGCCGATCGCCGAGGATCTCAGTTCCGCGCTGCCCGGAGCCCGCGGCCGCGAGACCGGGACGCTACGGGGCGGGCTGGTGCGCATCGCCTACCCGCTGGCCAACAGTGGGCCGTCGCTGACCCGGCTGCTGGCCTTCGTATCGGGCAACCTCTACGAGCTGAGCGAACTCGCAGGCATCAAACTGCTCGACATCGACTTCCCCGAGGAGTTCGGTGTGGCCTATCCGCCGGCCCCGCACGGTGTCGCAGGCACCCGCCGGCTCGTCGGGCGCGAATCGGGGGTGCTGCTCGGCACCATCGTCAAACCCAACATCGGGCTGGCGGCGCCCGACTACTACCACGTGGTACGCGAACTCGGGCTCGCCGGTTTGGATTTCATCAAGGACGACGAGGTCAACGCCGACTGCCCGCCCACCCCGCTGCGGGACCGGGTGCCGCACATCATCCGGGCCCTCGACGAGGTCGAGGCCGAAACCGGCAGGCGGCCGCTGTACGCGTTCAACATCAGCGACGAGATCGACCACATGCTGGCGTCGGCGGATTTCGTCGCCGAGGCGGGCGGCAGATGCGCCGTGGTCAACACCGCGCTGGTCGGAATCCCCGGGGTGGCCGCGGTGCGCAGGCACACTGATCTGGTGATCCACGGTCATCTCGCCGGATTCGCGGCCGCGTCCCGTCATCCCAATCTCGGGATGGGGTTCACCGCGTTCCAGAAACTGGCCCGGTTCGCCGGGGTGGACCACCTGCACGTCGGCGGGTTCAAGTCGAAATTCTTCGTGGAGGACGCCGAGACCGCGGCCAACATCGGTGCCGTGCGGACGCCGCTGCTGGGCGGGCGGGCATGCCTGCCGGTCATCTCCTCGGCGCAGTGGGCCGGCACCGCGCCCACGACGTGGCAGCACACCGGCACCGACGATCTGCTGGTGCTGGCCGGCGGGGGTGTGCTCGGGCATCCCGGTGGCGCGGGTGCGGGGGCGCGCAGCATGCGTCAGGCCTGGGACGCCGTCACCGCGGGAGTGTCCCTGCAGGACGCGGCCACCGAACACAGCGATCTCGCCGCGGCCCTGGCCCACTTCGGCTGATGGTGCTCGCCGCCTTCGTCGCCGACGATTTCACCGGGGCCACCGATGCGCTGTGGCAGTTTCAGCGGTTCGGGCTGCGGTCGCGGCTGTTCACCTCGGCGGCCGAACTCGACACCCTCGACGGTGATTACGACGTGATCGGGATCGCCACGACGGCGCGTTCGGCCGAGGGGCCGGGCTCGGCCGCGATCGCCATGCCCGCGCTGCGGACATTGGCCGGTCTCGCACCGGAACTGCTGCAGTACAAGGTGTGCTCGACGTTCGACTCGTCGCCGCGGCGGGGCAGCATCGGGGCGGTGATCGACACCTGGCGCCGCGAATCCAGGTCCGGCGTGGCGGTGCCGGTGCTCGCCGCGCAGCCCGAATTCGGGCGCTGGACGGTGTTCGCCAATCACTTCGCGGCCTATGCGGGGGACAACTACCGGCTGGACCGCCACGATCCGATGCGGCGGCATCCCGCGACCCCCGTCGACGAGGCCGACCTGCGTCGGCACCTGAGCCGTCAACTCTCCGGGACCGTCGGGACGCTGCCGGTACCGCTGCTGACCGAGACCGCGGCGCTGGCCGGCGCGCTGCGGGACTGTTTGGGCGCGGAGCCGGGTGCGTTCATCGTCGACGCGATGACCAACGACGATCTGGTCCGGTTCGGCGCGGCGCTGCGCGAACTGCGGGCCGGGTCCGGCGGGCCGGTCCTGGCCGTCGGCTCGGGAGGGCTGTCCTACGGGTATGCGGCCGCCGCGACGGGATCGGATCCGGCGCCCGCACACGGCGACGTCGCGCCGCCACCGGGCCCGGTCCTGGTGGTGTCGGGCAGTTGTTCCCCGGTGACCGACCGGCAGATCCGGGTGGCCGAGGAGGCCGGCTGGTTCTGCACCCATATCGATGACGACGCGGGCCGGGCGGTGGCGGCACTGCGCGAGGGCAGGCACACCGTGGTGTACACCGCGCGCGGCGCGGGCTCGGGCACCGCCACCGGTTGGGGGGAGCGGCTCGGTGCACTGGCGTTGACGGCCGTGGCCGGCGGGGCCACCCGCCGCCTGGTGGTGGCCGGCGGTGACACCTCGGGTGAGATCGTCGGCATGGCCGGGGTCACCGCGATCGAGATCGTCGGCTCGATCGACGTGGCGGGCCTGCTGTGCCGCACCTTCGGGACCGGCTCGGTGCTCGACGGCGCCGAGGTGGTCCTCAAGGGCGGTCAGGTCGGTGGTGACGACTTCTTCCTGCGGGTCGCGGGCGCGTCGCGCAGCCGGCCGTCGTGACCACGTTAGTCCGCGGTGATGGTGCGGCCCGCGGTGTCGGGCACGAACAGGCAGCCGACCAGGCCGAGCGCCGCGCCGACACCGCCCAACGCAAGGGCAAGCCGGAGATCGCCACCGGCGATGGTCAGGGCGAACAGCGGGTAGAGCCCCGAGCCCAGCCCCCTGGCGATGTAATACGTGGCGTTGGAGCCGAACGCGCGGAACCGGGTCGGGTAGAACTCCGATATCCAGGTGCCGAGCACCCCGAACCCGGCGTAGCCGATCGCGGTTCCGGTCAGCGCGGCGATACCGACGGCGGGAGATCCGTTGCCCCAGACCGCGAACACCGCGAACCCGGCCACTCCGAGCACACCCGCGTAGAGGGTGGCCTTGCGCCGGCCGGTCCGGTCGGATAGCCAGCCGAAGGCCACGTAGCTGGCGATCCCCAGCAGCGTGCCCACCGTGAGGACGGCGGTCGACACCGCCAGCGACGCGCCGAGCGTTTCGCGTACGAACGTCGGGGCGAAGGTGATGTAGGAGTAGCTGGCCGCGAAGACCCCGGTGGTGCAGACGGTCAGGAACACCGCGCCCCACGCCAGTTTCGCACCGCGCAGGTCGTCGCCGGGTTCGGGTGCCGCGCCGGTGTGTTCGGCCGGGGCTTCGGCGCCGGCCCGCCGGGCGGCCTGCCACAGTTTCGACTCGGGCAGCCAGAAGTAGGCTGCCACCGCGATCAGCAGACACCCGGCGCCGATGACGGCGAATCCGGTGCGCCAGCCGGCATTCGAACCCAGCGTGGAGATGGTGATGAACAGGACGAGCTGGGTGATCAGCTGACCGCCGATGAACATCGCCTGCAGCACCGAACCCATCAGGCCGCGCTTACGTGATTTCCAGCTCTCGGCGAACATCGCGAACAGCACCCCGAACGCGCCGCCCATCGCGACACCGGCGATGACCCTGGTCACCACGAAGGCGTCGTAATCGGTCAGCAGGCTGCCGACGATGGCGGCGACCGAATAGGTACCGGTGAACAATATGTACGACGGTTTGCGCCCGAACCTGTCGGCGATCCAGCCGAACAGGAATCCGCCCACGATCGATGCGAGACCCTGCGCGGTGATGGTGGCCACCACGTCTTGATGGGTGACGCCGAAGGATGCGGCGAGATCGGACATCGGGAAGCTCAGCAGGTTGAGCTCCATGCTTTCGATCACCGCGCCGACGATGGCGAACCACAGCACCAGACGACGTTCGCGCGGGGTGTAGGCGGTGGCGGCGGTGAGCGTGCCGGCACGGTGCGCTGAGCCGGCTGCGGGCCGGGAACCAACCGGCCCAACGGGTTTGGTCATGATGCTGGGCCCGCCGTCGGGCCGCCGACCAGGCGGTGGCGCATCGAACCGATCCGCTCGATCGAGGTCACGAGTTCGTCCCCGGCGTTCAGATAGGACGGGGGAGTGCGGCCGAGGCCGACGCCTTCCGGGGTGCCGGTGAAGATGAGGTCGCCGGGCAGCAGCGTGACGATGCCGGACAGGTAGGCGATCAGCCTCGGCACGCTGAACACCAGATCCGACGTCCGCGAGTCCTGCACCGTGGCACCGTTGAGTCGGGTGGCGACATGCAGGTCGTCGGGATCGTCGAACTCGTCGAGGGTGAGCAGGGCCGGCCCGATCGGGCCGTAACCGGGAAACGACTTGCCCATGCTGAACTGCGCGGGGTTCCCGGCCTGTTGGACATCGCGGTCCGAAATGTCCTGCCCCACGGTGAGTCCGGCGACGTGGCTCCACGCGTCGGCTTCGGTCACCCGGCTCGCGCTGGTGCCGATCACCACCACCAGCTCGACCTCCCAGTCGACGGTGTTCCCGCTCAAGGCGATCTCGCCGTGCGGGCCGGTGATCGAGCTGGGAAACTTGGTGAACACCATGGGTCGTTCCGGGAGCGGTAAACCGGACTCCGCGGCGTGCTTGACGTAGTTGAGGCCGATCCCGAAGACCTGAGCCGGCCGGGGTACCGGGGCGCCCAGCTCGGTTTCGGCATAGGGTTGCCCGTCACCGGACGCGGTGCGGGCCCAGCCCGCGAAGGCCGGCCAGTCCTCGAACACCGCCTGCGGGTCGGGGCCGAACCGACCTGCGCTGGCGGTGTGGACGTCGATCGCCCCGCCGTCGGTCAGCAGAACGAGACGGTCACGAAGGTTGGCTATCCGCATGGGATCTCCTCACGGGGGTTGGGGCGGCGCGAAGTTCGACGATCAACTCGAAGCTGCGGGCCGGGGTGGGCTGGCTGATCCGGATGCCGGCCTGCGCCGCACGGCCGAGCAGCGCGGCGATGAGCCCGTCGGGATCGGTGCCGCTGTGCAATTCGGCCAGCAGCACGGCCGAGGATACCTGTTGCTGCTGGGCCGACGACTGTCCCTCGGCGGTGGCGTTTTTCGCCGAGCTGACCGCCGTATCGGGTTCGTACAACGACCCGGCCAGCAGCGCATGTTCGGCAATCAGCCCGGGGAACAGGGTGTCGGCGAGCAGGGTGCGCAGTGCGGGCAGCGCGGTACCCGCGTCGATCTCCATCGCCACCACGCGGCCCGCGGAGCCGTACCCGCATGAGACGCTCACCCGGCATGCGGCGCGGCGGAACTCGGCGAACAGCGGCACCATCCTCCGCGTCAGCTCGGTGGGATTGTCGAGCCGGCGCAGGTATTCGGATGAGGCGAGCACATCCAGGCCGGTGGTCTCGTACAGCGTGAGGTAGTCGAGCCGCGGCCGGTCCCGTCCGTCGGTGCCGATGAACCGCCTGGCGCGCAGAAACCCCGGCGTGGAAACCCGTTCGGGCAGATGCTGGTAGTTGTACCAGTCCTCGTACAGCGGTACGTGCTCACGGGCCACCGTGATCCAGTTGATCATCGCGCCGGCACCGAGCACCGATTCGAACGGTGCGGACTCCATCAGAAGGCTCCGTCGCGCTGCTGGAACTTGGTCGGCTTGCCGATCAGCGGATGCGCGGCCGAGACCCAGTCCGTCACCGTCTCGATCATCTCCGGCAATGTGGTTCTCGGATAGCCGAATTCGCCGTGCAGGGCGGAGCCGTCCATCACATAGGCGGTGCCGCTCTCGGTGCCGTCGAACACCGGAGGCCGCCCGAACCGCTCACCGAACTGTTCGGCCAGCCACCGAATCGACACGATCTCGGGCCCGGTGATGTTGAGCGCGCGTGGCGGATTCGCCGCGAGCCGCAGCGAGCGCAGCGCGTACTCGGCGACGTCGCGCTGCCAGATCACGCTGGCGTGGCCCATGTCCAACGGAATGGGAACGCCGTCGTGGACCGCCTGGGCGATCTCCTGCAGCACGCCGTAGCGCGTCTCGATCGAGTAGCCCAACCGGAACAGCAGCACCTCGGTGCCGTGTTCACGGGAGAAGTGCTCGAAGATGCGCTCCCGGCCCACGCACGACGCGGCGTACTCACCGATCGGGCCCGGTGGGTCGGATTCCCGGGATCCGCCGGTGGCGACGTCGGCAAGGGGATAGGTGACCAGCGTCGAGAACACCACGATGCGCGAGGCCCGGAAGCGCTGGGCGATGCGGCCCGGCAGGTAGGAGTTCATCATCCAGGTGTAGTGCTCGTTGCCGACCGTGCCGAATTTGTGACCGGCCATGTAGACGACGTTCGCGGCGTCCGGTACGGCGTCCAACTCGAGGTCGTCGGTGAGGTCGGCCCGGATCGGGATGACGCCGCTGCGCTCCAGCGAGGCCAGGGCCGCCGGGTCGGAGAACCGGGCGACACCGAACACCTTCTTGTCGACGCCGGCCTCGTCGACCGCGCGCCGGGCCATCACCGCCACGCTCGGACCGACCTTGCCGCCGACGCCGAGCACCAGGATGTCGCCGTCGAGCCGGGCGATGTCCTGGACGAGTTCGGGGGTGGGACCGGTCAGGTCTCGTTCGATCCGATCGATCGCGGTGGTGTTCACGCTGCCTCCTGCCTTCGCCTTGTCCGTGGCAGCAATCACCCTGCTATGTGTTATCTCCTCATGTCGACCCGTAAATACCCAACGTTCCTCCTATCATGTTGTGATGGTTTCACAGCCTCCGCGGTATGCGCCCGATCTGGACGTGCTCACCCAGCGGGCCGCCGAGCTGATGTGGAACGTCTATCCCGGGTACTCGCCGGACAGATTCGGGCTGGATGAGTTGATCCCGTCGGTGCGGGAGAATCTGGAACTCGCCGTGCACGTGCTGCACCGCGACCGCAAGCCCGGGTCGGCCGAACTGGCACCGGCCCGGGCCCTCGGTTCGCGCCGGGCCAGCCAGTCCGTGCCCCTGGAATCGGTCATCCAGGCCTACCGCTCGACCGAGCGGGTGATCCTGCTCGACCTGTTCTCCGACTCCCGGAAGTGGCCGGCCCGCCAGGCCAGCCATCGGGCCGATCTGATCATCAGCACCTTCGATCTGCTCACCGACGAGATGATCAACGCCTACCGGGACACCTCGTCGGCGATCGAGGGGTCGCGGCGCCGCACCGAGGCCGACCTGGTCAACGCGCTGACCAGCGGGCATCCGGTGGCGACCGCCGAATTTCAGCAGTGGACCCGGATTCTGGCGATCGATCCGGACCTCGGCTGGTTCGCCTTCGCGCTGCTCGGGGAGGCCGGGGCCGATCCCTTGGATCTGCAGCGTTTGCGGCGCAGGCTGGTGGCCCAGTTGCAGCCCCATGTCACCGCCGTGGTGCTGGGTGATGTCGGGCGGGCGACCATCGCGCTGGTATCGCCGCGCGACCCGGCCGAGCCGCCGCGCCGGATGCTGGACACGGTGCTGCCGGTGTTGGCCGACCAGGCCACGATCTTCTGCGGAATCGGCCGGACCAGCGACAGCCTGACCGCGGCGGGCGAATCCTGCCGCCAGGCGCTCGACGCCGCGGGTGCGGCGGCGGCGCGCACCGGTGCCTCGGGTGCCGTGGTGCTCGACTATCACGAGGCGCTGGTCGAAGTGCTGCTCAGCGGTCGCCCGACGGTCGCCGACACCCTGGTCGAAACCAGGCTGGGGCCACTGGCGGGGCACCCGCACCTGACCCAGACCCTGGAAGCCCTCCTCGACAACGATCTGTCCCAATCCCGGGTGGCCAGGACCACGTTCGTCCACGTCAACACGGTGAACCATCGGGTGAAGCGGATCCGCGACATCACCGGCATGGACCTCACCAAGTTCTCCGACGCCGTGGAGTTGGCGTTGGCGGTGCGCTGGCGGCGGCTCACCCGCTGACTGGGATACTGGCGTCCATGACTGAGCAGCCGCGGCCCATCCCCAGGCCGGCCAAGGCCCGGTTGTTGCAGGACGGCCGCGATATGTTCTGGTCGCTGGCTCCGCTGGTGGTGGCCTGCATCGTGCTGGCGGGCATGCTGGGGATGTGCTCGATCCAGGGCAGCGGGCCCGATTCCGGCCCCGCCCCGCAGTACGACGTCCCGGCCGCGCTGCAGGCCGACGCCGAGGTGCTGCAGATTCCGATCCGGATGCCTGCGCTGCCCGAGGGCTGGACGGCCAACTCCGGCGGCCGGGGCGGGATCGACGGCGCCGTGACGCGGCCGGACGGCACCCGCTCGCGGGCCGTGACCTCCCGGGTCGGCTACCTCACGCCGAGCGGCATGTATCTGAGCCTGACCCAGAGCGACGCCGAGGAGTCGGCGCTGGTGGCCTCGCTGAAACCGGACTCCTATCCGTCCGGGGCGCAGGATGTCGACGGGGTGACCTGGGTGGTGTACGAGAGCGCCGACCCGGAGCCGGTGTGGACGACGCGGCTGAGCGGTCCGGGTGGTCCGGTGCAGCTCGCGATCACCGGTGCCGGTGGTACGGATGAGTACCGTACGCTTGCGGGTGCGACGCAGAAGCAGTCGCCCTTACCCGCGCACCACTGACAGGGGCCGAACGTGAAGAAGATGGCGAGATTGCCCGGAAATCTCGCGATCGTCTTCACGTTGGGCGCAAAAGGATGAGTGATGACCGCACTGGAAGCTGATCTGACCGGCTGGACCGTCGCACCGTTCACCGCGGCCGACCAGACCCACGACGTGTACCGCAAGGGGCAGGGCCCCGGCGTGGTGCTGATCCCCGAGATGCCCGGCCTGCACCCCGGTGTGCTGGCCCTTGGTAATCACCTCGTCGAGAACGGGTTCACCGTCGCGGCCCCGTCGCTGTTCGGCACGCCCGGCGCGCCCGCGGTGCGGCTCGGTGCCCTCCCGGCGATTGTGAAGGGCTGTGTGACAAAGGAGTTCGCGGCTTTCGCGACCAACGCCGACCGGCCCGTCGCGCACTACCTGCGGGGGCTGGCCCGCGATCTGAACGCCAACACCCCCGGCCGGGGTGTCGGCGTGATCGGCCAGTGCTTCACCGGCGGATTCGCCCTGGCCGCCGCCGTCGACCCCAGTGTGGCGGCCCCGGTGCTCAGTCAGCCGTCGGTGCCGATTGCGCTGACGCTCAAGCAGAAACGTGACCCCGGCCTGTCGGAGGCCGAGCTCAAGGTCGTCGAGCAGCGGGCCGCCGAGGACGGCCTGTGCGCGCTGGGCCTGCGGTTCAGCCAGGACCGGATGTCGCCCGGCGAGCGGTTCGGCACGCTCAAGGCCCGCCTCGGTGATGCGTTCGAGGTGATCGAGATCGACTCGGGCAAGGGCAATGCGCACGGCCTCTCCGCGGCTGCCCATTCGGTGCTGACCGATCAGGTGCGCGAGGTCGACGGACACCCGGCCTATGAGGCCCGCAAACGGGTGGTGGAGTTCCTCACCGCGCGGCTGGCGGGGTAGCCGCCGGTTTGCCGGGGCGGCGCCACCGCCACTGCCACCGCCGCCGGCGCGGTTCATCGGGTTCGCCGGTGTCGAGTTCGACGCCCTTGTACACCGCGAGGTACACGCTGACGGTGGTGACGATGATGATCATCAGCACTGGGCCGATCACCAGGCCGAAGAAGCCGAACATCGAGATGCCGGCGAACACCGCCAGCATCATCAGGGCGGAGTCCATCCGCGCGGCCCTCGGCACCAGGATCGGCCGCAACACGTTGTCGATATTGGTGACGACCAGGATGTGGAACGCCACCACGAAGATTCCGCCGACGACGTTGCCGAAGAACATCATCCCGATGCCGAACGGAATCGAGAGGATCCCGCCGCCGAGCGGGATCACCGACAGCGCGGTCAACAGGATCGCGAAGATGAAGAACCCGTCGTGGAAGCCGCCGATGTAGATCGAGACGGCCCCCGCGATGCCTTGACACAGCGCTATCACGAACTGCCCCTTCACCGTGCCCTTGACCATGGCGCCGGTCTTGGCCAGATACAGGTCGGTGATCTCCTCGCCGAGCGGGTTGAGCCTGCGGATCAGGATGATCACCTCGTCCTTGTTGACCAGGAGCGAGATGAAGACGTAGAGGAAGATCACCGCGGCGGTCAACGCGCCGACCACCCCGCCGACCGCGCCCTGGAGGACGCCGAGCAGCCATTCGCCGACCCGCTGGGAAACCGAGACGATGGTGCCGCGCAACGACTCCGGGGTGAGATGCACATCGAGGAAGGGCACCCGCTCCGCGAGTGAGTTGATCAGATCGAGGGTGCGGTCGCCGAGGGTGCTGACATCGGTGTCGGCGACCCATGCGCTGACCGTGTTCACCATCTCGGTGATCTGCACGACGGCGAGGAAGACGATCGCCGAGACCGGGATGATCACCATCAGCAGTGCCGAGAGCACGGTCAGGGTGACCGAGATGCCGGTGCCGAAGCGGTGCCGAAATCGTTGGTACAGCGGAGAAAACAGGTAGGCGCCGACCGCGGCCATCACGATCAGGATGAAGAAGGTACGCAGGAAGTAGGCCCCGAGCAGCAGGGCCAGCACGGTGATGACGGCCAGCGCACGCTTCTGGGAGACGGTGAATTGACTGTCCATGACCTCTTCCCTCGCTGCGCTGACCTTAACCGGGCGGGCGCCGGAACGGGGTCAGGCGCGGGCCTGGCGGGCCCGCTGCGTCGCGACGAACCGCACCGACACCCGTTGCAGCAGGCCGGGCGCCAGGCGGGCGAACACCCATGAGGCGTGGGCGCGACGGGGTTTGACCAGGATCGCCTTGTTCCGCTCGATCGCGCGCAGGGTGTCGGCGGCCAGCCGGTCGGCGTCGTAGGCGGTCTTCACGCCCTGGCCCTGCAGGAAATAGTCGCGGCCGATGAACCCGCCGACCGCGCCCTTGTCCAGGATCGGGGTCTCGACCGCGGCCGGGCACACCGCGAGCACCCCGACGCCGTGTGCGGCGGCCTCCGAGCGCAGTGCCAGCGAGAGCCCGACCACGGCGTGTTTGGTCATCACATAGCTGGTGAGCTGTCCGGCTGCGGCCAGTCCGGCCATCGACGCGGTGTTGACGATATGGCCGTGGCCCTGCCGGATCATCTGCGGATAGGCCGCGGCCACCCCGTGCACCACACCGCGCACGTTGACGTCGATGATGGCGTTCCACTGGTCCAGGGTCAGCAGCTCGGTGTCCCCGCCCCACACGATGCCCGCGTTGTTGAACATCAGGTCGAGCCGGCCGGACCGCTCGACCATGCCGTCGACCGCGGCCGCCACCGCGCCCGCATCGGTCACGTCGAGGCGCTGCGACGGTGCGCCGAGCGGATCGGCGGTACGGGCGGCCGCGTCCTCGTCGATATCGGTGCACAACACCTCGGCCCCGGCGGCCACCAGGGCGCGACACAGCGCCGCGCCGATCCCGGATCCGGCGCCGGTGACGATGGTCTGCTTACCGGCGAACGAGGGTGGCTTCGTGACGTGCGGCGCGCCGCGTCGTGTGCTCATGGCCGGCTCCGATCCGGGCTCGGGTCGCCCCACTTCGCACCGATGGCGTTCCAGACGTCGGCGTAGCGCCCGGGATGGTCCTTGTAGGCCGACTTCGACCGCAGGAATCCGCGGATCAGCAGTGCGGCCAGGCCGATCGGGACACGCTTCCATCCGGTGTTGGCCCTGGTGTCGGCCAGCAGCCGGGGCCAGGAGTGCCGCTGGAACCCGAGGACCTCCTGGGCGCGGCGGGTGTCCATCCAATCGGTCGAGAACCAGGCGGCGGCGTCGTCGTCCGGGTTGCCCGGCCTGCCGAGCGGCAGCCCGCCCTTGATTCCCATCGCGGCGGCCGCCTGCGATCCGACCGCGGACTGGGTGTGCCGGTGGGTTTCGGGATCGCCGCCGATCAGCAGCACCTCGTGGTTGGCGGTCTCGGCCGGCACCGTGGTGGCCGCCGCGAAGGCCGCCGCGACGTCGCGCACATCGACGGTCTGCAGCCGCCCGTCGGCGGGCAGCACGCTCTCGAACGAGATCAGGTCGACGTCCATGTCGAGGCTGAACTCGGAGCTCATCACGCCGCCGAGGCGCAGGATCAACCAATCCAGCGTGGACGCCCGGACCAGGCCCTCGGCCTCGACCTTGTGCGCGCCGTAGATGTCGGACGGATCGGTCGGGGTGTCGGGCGTCAGCACGTCGTCGATGCGGTGCGGATTGCGGGCGCCGTAGACCGCGACGCTGGAGGCCTGGACGAACCGGGGCGGGCTGGGCCGGGCCTCGGCCGCGCGCAGCAGCGATGCGGTGGCGTCCACGTTGACCCTGCGGGCGAGCCCGCGGCGCCGATAGCAGAACGGCGGGATGATCGCGGCCAGGTGGACGATCGCGGCGGGGGAGACGTCAGCCACCAGTGCGTCGACGGCGGCCGGATCGGTCAGGTCGGCCCAGTGCACCGCGACCGAAGCGGGCAGGCCTGCCGCCGCCTTGCGGTTGGCCGGCACGTCGAGATCGGTCGCGACGACGCGGCGGCCTGCCGCGGCCAGGGTCTTGACGACCGCCGAACCGACCAACCCGAACGCGCCGGTGACCAGTACGGCGTCGGACGACTGCGGGCTTACTGGATTGCTCACCGGCCTCCTCACTAGAACGTGTTGCAACCCTAACCAACGGCGGTGTGGTGTGTGTCACTGTGGCTGCGGCCGATTTTTGTGCCGAACCGGTCAGCGTTCGCCTTCGCGCAGTCAGCAACGTTAGATCCGCAGTTCACCGGCATGATGACAGTCATGGCGAATTTCGCGACAGTTGCCTGAACGGCAATGATCGATGGCGTCGGGCAAAAGGTAAGTGTGACCGACATCGCGCCACCGACGGCACTGTGACGCATTTGCCTGATGGGGATTCATTCGTCAATTTGTATATTTGCTTGAGGCCTATGGATCGTGTGGCTGTCGGAATGAAACGAAAACGAGCCTATTGCCGACGTATGTGGTGTACTCGGTTGCACGCGTCAGCAATTGGGGAGGTGCGAAATGTCGAAAGATGTAGCCGCGGAGGTTAACGGAAGCGGACCTGAGGACGTTGCCGGGGACATTGCTGTGGACAGCCGGGTGGTGGTCTATCCGGGCAGCGATCAGGAACTCCACGGCATCGTCGTCGAAGATTTCGCCGATCTCGCGGGAACCGCGGTCGAGGTCGCCGGCGAGCGGATCGTCGGGCCGGCCCGCAGGTGGGCCGTCAACCTCGACGAAGGCGGTCTGGTGTTCGTCGACGACGACAGCATCGTCGTCGAAGCACAGCCGGCCTGATCTCACCCGCACTGCAGCGGTAGCCGGCTCAACCGGCGCACCAGCCATTCGGCCTCCACGGCTGGCCGCGTTCCCCACCGAACTCAACGGGTTGGCCGAGGACGATCCGGTCGCTGCGGCCTGGATCGTGCGGTTGGTGCTCTCGCTGCTGGTCTGGCCGGGCGCCGACGAGGAAACCGAACAGGAGATGTTGCGCCGCTTGGTGGTGCCGGGGTTCAGCGTTTGACGCAGCGAAACCCGATGTGGCTCATGCCGGTGTCGATCATCTGCGGCCGGCGGGCGGCGGGCCGGTACCGCATGCAGTAGCTGTCGGCGCACAGGAACGATCCGCCCTTGATCACCCTGCGGCCGATCTCGAACTGCGGCTGGTCCGGATCGTAGCTCTCCGCGGCGCAGCAGGGCCGGGTGTCGCGGTCGGCGCCGTACCAGTCGGTGGTCCATTCCCACACGTTGCCCGCCATGTCGAACAGCCCGTACCCGTTGGGCTCGAAACTGCCCACCGGTTTGGTGGTGCCATAGCCGGTGTCGGGGAGGTAGGGAAACTCGCCGTGCCAGTAATTGGCCAGCCGCTGCCCGGGCCGCTCCGGTTCGTCGCCCCAGGTGTAGGCCGCGCCCGAGAGCCCGCCGCGGGCCGCGGTCTCCCACTCGGCCTCGGTGGGCAGCTCCAGACCGGCCCAGCCGGCATACGCCTGCGCATCCTGGTAGGCGATGTGCACCACCGGATGATCCGCCCGGCCGGTGAGCGAGGACCTGGGCCCGCGTGGGTGATTCCAGCAGGCCCCAGGGGTCCACGCCCACCACAGGTTGATGTGGCGCAGGTCCACCGGGCCCGGCGTGCGGCGGAACACCATGGACCCCGGTACCAGGTTCTCCGGTGGAGCGCCGGGGAAGTCGTCGGGGTCGACCGGCCGCTCGGCGACGGTGAGATAGCCGGTGGCGGCCGAAAACTCGGCGAATTCGGAGTTGGTGACCTGATGGCGCTGGATCCAGAACCCGTCGGTGTCGACCCGCCGGGCCGGCGCCTCCTCGGGGTAGTGCGTGTCAGAGCCGAGGATGGTGGTCTGCGCCGGAATCCGGACCAGATCGGTGGTCGTCATGCGTCGAGCCTGCGGTGAGGGCGGGGATCACTCGCACAGGCGCGCCCCGGACGCAGAGTCGACGATGACCGGGCGCCCTCAGTCAAAGACCCCGGTCCAATCGTCACGCATGCTCGCGACCGGCCAGCCCCGGTCGGCGGCGAGCCCCAGCGCCTTCTCCGCGCCTGCGGTGTAATCGAATTCGCGCTCGGCGTCGTCGTGGCGGACCAGCAGACTCAGCGACGGGCCACCGCCCGCCGCGGTGTACTCGAGCATCTCGATATCGCCGTTGGAGTTGCCCACCGCGAAGATCGGTCTGCGCCCCACCCGCCCCCAGATGCGTACCGCCTTGACCGGGCCGTCGTTCAGGAACTCCGGTGTGGCGGTCGTTTTGAGCTGGCCGTCGGCGAAATCCAGCCCCACCGAGCTGCCGATCACCCGTTCCGGCGGGATGCCGTACATCGACGTCGTGACCGGGCGCATGAAGTCCCGGCCGCCGCCGGAGACGATGTAGTTGGTGAAGCCGTTGGTCTCCAGATAACGCAGTAGGTCCACCATCGGCCGGTAGCCGCACGCGGTGTACGGACGTCCCAATGTCGGGTGCTGCGCTTCGGCGAAGAACGCCATGATCTGGTCGGCATGCTCTTCGACCGACAATCCGGCGTACGCCGAAAGTATGCCGCCCGCCAGGACTTTGAGGGCCGAGTCGTCACCGTTGTAGTGTTTGGTGACCGCGTCGCCGAACCAGCCGAGATCGCCCGACGCGGCCGCGGTGTAGGGCTGGCGGGCGGCCAGCGCGGGGTCGGCGGCGGCCTGTTCGGCCAGCCTGCGCACCAGGAAGTCGAGCTGGATGTAGGCCGGCTTCTCGACCCACAGCGTGCCGTCGTTGTCGAACACGGCGACCCGTTCCTCGGGCGCCACCTCGGCGCGGGCCCGGTCCACGAAATCGACGATCGCCGACTTCGTGGACCCGTCGGTCCAGGAGTCGAGGTCCGGCACGGTCAGCCGCCCCGGGTGGCCAAGAACTTCTCCAGCTCTTCGACCGCATGGTTGATGGTGAAGGACGCGGGCTCCTGGCGGGGCGGGAACTCTTTGAAGGTTTCCAGGAACTGATTGACGATCGCCCCCGCGTAGAACATCAGGTACAGACGGTCGATCACCCAGTCCCAGTAGGTGTTCGACGTGACATCGGCGTGTTCGAACGGGTCGGTGCGCAGGTTGAACAGCTTGGGCGCGCGCAGTTTGGTGAACGGTTCGAACCACACCTCAAGGGTGCCCTGGCAGCGCTGCTCCATGAACACGACCTTCCAGTTGTCCGCGCGGACCCCCAGAACATCGCCGTCGTCGGAGAAGTAGATCATCCCGCGCCGAGGGGATTTGTCGACCTCGCCGGTCAGATAGGGCAGCAGGTTGTACCCGTCGATGTGAACCTTGTATTCGGTTTTCCCGTCGGCGCCCGCCTGGTAGCCCTTCTTGAGCTTCTCCACGATGTCCGGGTCACCGGCGGCCGCGACGAAGGTCGGCAGCCAGTCGTGGTGCTGGACGATCTCGTTGGACACGCTGCCGGCCTTGATCTTTCCGGGCCAGCGGATCATCTCGGGGATGCGGAAGGCACCCTCCCAGTTGGTGTTCTTCTCGCTGCGGAACGGTGTCGTGGCACCATCCGGCCAGCTGTTGGCGTGCGGGCCGTTGTCGGTGGAGTAGATGACGATGGTGTCCTCGGCGATGCCGAGTTCGTCGATCAGGTCCAGCAGTTTCCCGACGTGGCCGTCGTGGTCGATCATGGTGTCGTGGTAGGAGGACTGCCAGCGTCCGGCCTGGCCCTTGCTCTCCGGCTTGGTGTGGGTCCGGAAATGCATGTGGGTCGCGTTCATCCAGACGAAGAACGGGGTGTCCGACTCGTGCTGTCGTTGGATGAAATCCACACAGGCTGACGTGGTTTCATCGTCGACGGTTTCCATCCGCTTCTTCGTCAGCGGCCCGGTGTCCTCGATGCGCTGCTTGCCGACCGGCCCGTACCGCGGGTCGACCTCACCGGAATCCTGGTCGGTGGCCCAGGAATGGATGACACCACGGGGGAGCAGCGCCTTGCGGAGCAGGGGCGCCTCTTCCTCGGTGGGATAGTCCTCGTGCTCGGGCTCCTCCTCGGCGTTGAGGTGGTAGAGATTGCCGAAGAACTCGTCGAACCCGTGTGCCGTCGGCAGATACTTGTTCAAATCGCCCAGGTGGTTCTTGCCGAATTGTCCGGTGGCGTAACCCATGGGCTTGAGCAGCTCGGCGATCGTCGGGTCCTCTTTCTGCAACCCGACGTCGACGCCCGGCATACCCACCTTGCTCATCCCGGTGCGGTAGACGCTCTGTCCGGTGATGAACGACGCGCGCCCGGCCGTGCAGCTCTGCTCACCGTATGAGTCGGTGAAAAGCATTCCCTCGTCGGCGATCCGGTCGATGTTGGGGGTCTGGTATCCCATCATGCCTCGGCTGTAGCAACTGAGGTTCCAGATCCCGATGTCGTCACCCCAGATGACCAGGATGTTCGGCTTTCCGTTCGGCATGCTTCAGTCCTTTGCCAGGAATTCGTGGAGTTTCGCTACCGCCTGGTCGACGCTGAAGCTCGCCGGTGCGTGCCGGGGTGGGAACTCCTTGAACGTCTCCAGGAACTTGGTCGCCATCGCGGTCGCGTAGAACACGAAGAAGTCATGGCGCAGCAGCCACTCGTAATACGTGTTCGAGGTGATGTCGGCGTATTCGTACGGGTCGGTGCGCAGGTTGAACAGCTTGGGCACCCGCAGCGGTGTGAATGGTTCGGCCCAGACCCGAAGGGTGCCCTGGCAACGTTGTTCGGAGAAGACGATCTTCCAGTTCTCGAACCGCAGCGCCACCAGGTCCCCGTCGTCGGAGAAGTAGAAGAACCCGCGTCTGGGGCTGGTGTCGACCTCACCGGTCAGATACGGCAGCAGGTTGAACCCGTCGATATGGACCTTGTATTCGGTTTCGCCGTCGGCCCCTGCTGTGTGGCCATTCTTGAGCTTCTCCGCGATGTCGGGATCACCGGCAGCGGCCAACAGGGTCGGCAGCCAGTCGTGGTGCTGGATGATCTCGTTGGAGACGCTGCCGGCCTTGATCTTCCCGGGCCAGCGGATCAGCTCGGGTACCCGGAAAGCACCTTCCCAGTTGGTGTTCTTCTCGCTGCGGAACGGTGTGGTGCCGCCGTCGGGCCAGGTGTTGCGGTGCGGGCCGTTGTCGGTGGAGTAGATGACGATGGTGTCCTCGGCGATGCCGAGCTCGTCGAGCACGTTCAGCACCGTCCCGACGTTGCGATCATGGTCGATCATGGTGTCGTGGTACGGCGACTGCCACAGCCCGGCCTGTCCGCGGCTCTCCGGTTTGGTGTGGGTGTAGAGGTGCATGTGGGTGAAGTTGCACCACACGAAGAACGGATTGCCCTCCGCATGCTGACGCGTGATGTAGTCGACCGTGGCGTCGGCGATGTCCTCGTCGATGGTCTCCATCCGCTGGGTGTTGAGCGGGCCGGTGTCGGTGATGGTCTGCTTGCCCACCGGCCCGAACTTGGGGTCGTCGGGTTCCGCTGACACCTCGGTGGTGGCTTTGCATTTGAGCACACCACGTGGTTTGGCCAGCTGGTAGAGCCGCGGGTACCGGTCCTCGTGCGGGTAGTCGAAGTTCTCCGGCTCCTCCTCGGCGTTGAGGTGGTAGAGGTTGCCGTAGAACTCGTCGAAGCCGTGCACGGTCGGGAGATACTTGTTGAGATCGCCGAAATGATTTTTGCCGAACTGACCGGTCGCGTAGCCCAGCGGTTTGAGCAGCTCGGCGATGGTCGGATCCTCTGCGGCCCAGCCGATGTCGACCCCGGGGACGCCGACTTTGCTCATCCCGGTGCGGTAGACGCTCTGCCCACTGATGAATGCCGCCCGGCCGGCCGTGCAGCTTTGCTCTCCGTAGGAATCGGTGAACCGCATACCCTCATCGGCGATGCGGTCGATGTTGGGGGTCCGGTAGCCCATCAGCCCGTCGCTGTAGCAGCTCAGGTTGCTGATCCCGATGTCGTCACCCCAAATGACCAGAATGTTGGGTTTGCCGTTGGGCATGTCGAAGCCTCTCATTGGCGAAAACCTGTGGCACCTCGACCTTATGCGGTGAAGGGGGGGCACGATGGAGTTTCGGGCGGTGCGCAGCGGAAAATTTACGCCTGTGGCTGGTCGCGGCCGGGCAGGGTCGCGTAGGTGAAGTCGAACAGATAGTCGCTCAATGCGATTGACGCGGCATGGGCCGCGTCGGCCGCACCGTCGGCGATCGCGGCCAGGATGTCGTGGTGCAGCCGGGCAGCCCGGCGCAGGTCCTCGGGTGGATCGCCGAGATGCCCGAACCAGAACCGCCGGGACAGCCCCTGCAGCGGCGCCATCGCCACTTCGACGTACTCGTTGTGGGTGGCGGCCACCACGAGGGCATGCGCGCTGCGCAAGAAGATCGAGAAGTCGCCGACGGACTTGTAGCCGCCGATGATGTCGTCGGCCAGTTCGCGGGCCGTGCGCCGTTGGGCATCGGTCGCCCGGGAGGCGGCCAGCCGCACGGCGAACGGCTCGAGCGTGCGGCGCAGTTCGAGCAGCTTCAACTGCGCCTCGACGGAGGTGGCGGGCACGAGCACGCCGCGGTTGGGGTGGATCTCGACGAGCCGCTCACGGGACAGCCGCTGCAGCGCCTCCCGTACCGGGGTGCGGCCCAGGCCGGTCAGGTCCATCAGCTGTTTCTCCGACACCAGGCTGCCCGGGGCGATCTCGCCGAGCACGATCATCCGCTCGACCGCGACGAAGGCCTGCTCGCTCTTGTTCCGGGTGCTCTGGAGTGTCCCGTCCATATTCCCCCTTCCGCCCGGCTAGACAGTATCGCGACAGTGGATGTACGGTCCACATATGACCAATATATCGGTTGCATGGCGGCTGGAGACGGGTATCGACGAGCGCCGGATTCCGGTGGTGGCCGATGTCGACATCGTGGTGGTGGGGGCGGGGGCGGCCGGTGTCGCCGCCGCCACGGTCGCCGCCGAATCCGGTGCGTCGGTCCTCGTGGTGGAGAAATACGGGTTCGCCGGTGGGGCGGCCGTGGCGGGCATGTCGGGAACCATCTGCGGGATGTACCTCGCCACCGACGGTGGCGGGCGGCCCGAGCAGGTCGTGCACGGCTTCACCGAGCGGTTCGCAGGCGAGCTGAGCGTGCGCGACGGCCTGACGGCACCGCAGCCCTACGGCAAGACCTTCACCGCGGCGCACGATCCGCTGGTCTGGCGCGAGGTGGCCGACCACCTGCTCGCCGCGGCGGGCGTGCGGGTGCTGTTCCACACCGGGGTGATCGACGTGCTGATGGACGGGGACGCGTACCGGGGCCTGGTGGTCGCATCCAACGCCGGGGTGGGGCTGATCCGTGCGGCGCGGGTGATCGACGCCTCCGGTGACGGCGCGGTGGTCGCACGCGGTGGCGGTTCCTACCGGTTCGGTGCCGACGGGCGGATCCAGAACCCCACCATGTTCTTCCGCCTCGGCAATGTCGACCGGGAGGCGTTCTGGACCGCCTGGGGGCCCGACACCATTTGCCCGCCATGGGTTTCCGACGCCATCGGCGCGGCCCGCACCGGCGGTGCCGACCTGCCCAGGAACAAGATCTGGATCTTCGACACCTCCCGGCCCGGCGAGCTGCTGGTCAACGCGACCCGGCTGACCGCACCCGATGGCCGGATGCTCAACGTGATCGACCCGGCGGACTTCACCATCGCCGAGGTCGAGGGACGGCGCCAGGTCCGCGCGTACGCGCGGTTCCTCGCCGAAGCGGTGCCGGGCTGCGCCCGGTCGTTCGTCGTCGACACCGGTGTCGAGGCCGGGATCCGCCAGACCCGGACCGTCGAGGGCATCGAGACGCTGCGCGACGGCGACGTCGTCGACGGCACCAAGCGCGACGACAGCATCTGCCGCTCGCCGTGGCCGATCGAACTGCACGACGGCGAAAAGCCGAAACTGCACTGGCTTCTCGACGACTACTACGACGTGCCATACGGCACGCTGGTGCCGGTGCGCGGCGAGAACATCATCGTCGCCGGCCGCTGCCTGAGCGCCGAGCACCAGGCCCTTGCGTCGGCGCGGGTGACGGCCCAGTGCTTCGAATACGGCCACGCCGCTGCGGTGGCCACGGTGCTCTCACTGGACCGCGACACCGCCTACCGCGACCTGGCTCCCCGCGACATCCAGGCCCGGATGGCCGCGAACGGGAGCGCACTGCAGCCCCAGGAAAGGCAGGAAGTCCGGTGACCGACAACTTCGAACGCGCCACGGCGCCAGGGGAGCTGCGCAGCAACTTCACGCCGGGCAGTACCCGGTGGGCGGTGCGGCGCGCGCAGTGGAGCGCCATGGGAATCAGCTGGCCCGACCAGCAGAAGCCCAAGATCGCCATCGTCAACACCTCCTCCAGACTCTCGGTGTGTTTCGCCCATCTCGACGATGTGGCGGTGCGCGTCGCCGATGCGGTGCGCGAGGCGGGCGGCCTGCCGTTCGAGATCCGCACCACCGCGCCAAGCGATTTCGTCACAAGTGCGGGCCGCAAGGCCCGCTACCTGATGCCGACCCGCGACCTGATCGTCAACGACGTCGAGGCGGCCGTCGAAGGCGCGGTGCTCGACGGCATCGTGTTCCTGTCCTCGTGCGACAAGACCACGCCCGCGCATCTGATGGCCGCGGCCCGCCTCGACCTGCCCGCCATCGTGGTGGTCGGCGGGTACCAGCGCGGCGGCACCTGGAGCGGGTGCTCGGTGGACATCGACACCGTCTACGAGTCGGTCGGCGCCCTCGCCGACGGCAGCATGTCCGTCGACCAGCTGGGCGATCTGGCCGATCACGCGATCGAGGGACCCGGCGTGTGCGCGGGCCTGGCCACCGCCAACACCATGCACTGCCTGGCCGAGGCCCTCGGCATGACGGTCGCGGGATCGGCACCGACCCGGGCGAATTCGGAGCACATGCTGGCCAACGCGACCGCCGCCGGACACCGCATCGTGGCGATGGTGACCGAGAACCTCACCGCCCGGCAGATCATCACCGAGAAGTCGGTCGAGAACGCGATCGAGGTGGCGCTGGCGCTCGGCGGATCGGTCAACTGCATCCGTCACCTGGCCGCGGTCTGCGCCGAGGCCGATCTCGACCTCGACGTGGTGGGGCTGTTCGAGAAGCACGGCGGGGATGCGGTGCAGCTGGCCGCGATCCGGCCCAACGGAACACACCAGGTGTGGGATCTCGACGGGATCGGCGGGATCCAGACCGTGATGCGCACGCTGCTGCCCCGGCTGCACGGCGACGCGCTCACCGTCGACGGCGGCACCGTCGCCGAGCGCGCCGGCCGGGCCCGCCAGGCGGACGGCGACGTGCTGCACACGCTCGAGGATCCGGTCAACGACGAACCCGGGCTGATCATCCTGCGCGGCTCGCTGGCCCCGGACGGATCGATCGTCAAGGTGGCCGGGGTCGGCAAGACCACCCGTCGCCAATTCTCCGGACCGGCAAATGTTTTCGTCGGCGAGGACGATGCCATCGCGGCGCTGGGCGACGGCCGGATCCGGCGTGGCGACGTCATCGTGCTGCGCGGGATGGGTCCACGCGGCGGACCGGGTACCGTCTTCGCGGCCAGTTTCGTCGCCGCGCTGAACGGCGCCGGGCTGGGTGGCCACGTCGCGGTGGTGACCGACGGTGAGCTGTCCGGCCTGAACCACGGACTGGTGGTCGGCCAGGTCATGCCGGAAGCCGCCGACGGTGGACCGTTGGCAGGTCTGCAAGACGGCGACACCGTCACGATCGATCTCGATGCCCGGCGGATCGACAGCAGCCCGGCGCGCATCGGCGATCCGGTGCGGGCGGCCGGTGAACATCCCGAACGCGGCTGGCTCGGCCAGTACGCCGCACTCGTCGGCCCCGTCCAGCGCGGCGCGGTACTGCGCAGGCGACACAACTGAATTCCCCGGCAAAGGAGCCCATGTCATGAGTAGTGCCCCCAACCAGGCCCGCAAGGCGGGTATCGCGGCGCTGGTCGGCACCACGCTCGAGTGGTACGACTTCCTGATCTACGGCACGGCCGCCGCGCTGGTGCTCAACTCGCAGTTCTTCCCCGGTGCCAGCCCCACGGTCGGCACCCTGGCGGCGTTCGCGTCCTACGCGGTGGGCTTTCTGGCCCGGCCGCTCGGCGGCATCGTGCTGGGCAACATGGGGGACCGGGTCGGGCGAAAGCGCATGCTGGTCTTCACGATCGTGCTGATGGGCGTGGCCACCACGCTCATCGGTGTGCTGCCGAACTACGACGCGATCGGCGTGCTCGCGCCGGTGCTGCTGATCCTGCTGCGGCTGCTGCAGGGCTTCGGGGCGGGCGGCGAATACGCGGGCGCGGTGGTGCTCTCCGTCGAGCACGGCGACCAGAACCGACGCGGTATGGCAGGCGCCTGGGCGCCAACGGGATTCGCTATCGCGACCCTGCTGTCCACCGGGGTCTTCCAGCTCGCGACGCTGCTGCCCGACGATGCCTTCCACAGCTGGGGGTGGCGGGTGCCGTTCCTGCTCGGTGCCGTTTTGCTCGTGGTCGGCTACTTCATCCGCCGCAACATCGACGAGACCAAGGCCTATGAGAACGCGGTGGCGGCCGAAGCCCACGGCGCCGTCGAGGAGACCAAGATCCCGGTTCTGGAAGCCATCCGGCGCAATCCGCGCAACTTCCTGGTGGTGGTCGGGTCCCGGCTGGCCGAGAACGGTTTCGCCTATCTCTTCCCGGTGTTCGCGGTGGGCTTCGCGGTCAACAATCTCGGTGTGCCCAGCAGTACCACCCTGCTGGCGGTGGTGATCGCCTCCGCGGTGCAGATCGGCGCCATCCCGGTGTGGGCCCACGTCAGCGACCGGATCGGCAGGCGGCCGGTCTACGCCTGCGGCGCGCTGGTATCGGTGCTGTGGCTGGTGCCGTTCTTCCTCATGCTCGAATCACTGAGCCCGGCGCTGCTGATCGTGGGCTTCGTGGTCGGTCTCGGCATCCTCTACCCGGCGATGCTCGCGCCCCAGGCGGCCTACTACGCCGAGCTGTTTGACACCCGCACCCGGCTCTCGGGCTTCGCGTTCGCCCGCGAGATCGGCTCGGTGCTGGCCGGCGGATTCCTGCCGTTGATCGCGACGGCGCTGATCGCGGCGTTCGGGCACTGGTGGATCATCGTCGCCTATCTCGCGCTGCTGACCGCGGTCACCCTGGTCGCCCTGGCCTACGGGCCGGAGACCAACCGCAGGGATATCGAGGAGGCCGGCGTCCCGTCGGATGCCGGCGGTCCGGATGTTGTCAGCGACGAGCCGGCGGTGCACCCTTGAACATGGAGGTTGATCGCCATGTACGACAAGGATTTGTCCAACAAGTGGATGGTCGAGATCGTGTTCTCCGAGGACGACGTCCACACCCACGCCTCGGCCCGGGCGCATCTGCGCGATGACACCATGGCCACCACCGGGGACGCCTACCGCAACCCGAGAGATCCCAGCGCGCCGATGATCGGCGAGGAGATCGCGGCGGCCAGGGCGCTGATCGCCCTGGGGGCAGATCTCCTGCACGAGGCCTCGGCGCGCATCGAGCAGGGCACGCATCACCCGGTGCACCTCTACCGCTGACGCCACCCCATTTCTGCTCGTGCTTCACTGGGCAGTTATGGATCTCGGCAGCTCTGAGCCCGCCGCCGGAGCACCTCGACGACGAGCGCCGCGCCCGGAGCCCACCAGGCGGACCGTGAAGCGAGTCGAGCGGCGCGACCGCGTCTACGAGGCCGCCATCGCGCTTTTCGTCGAGCGCGGCTTCGATGCCGTCTCGATGGACGACATCGCCCAACGGTCCGGCCACTCACGCAGCACCGTCTTCAAGCACTTCCCGCGGAAGACGCTCTTCCTCGAAGAATGGATGCGTCGACGGCGCGAAGAGGCCGCGCGAGCCGCGCGGATCGACGGGCCTGCGGGACGGGCGCTTCGCGAGGTGCTCGGCTCCTACCTCGCCACCCTGGCCAAGCTGAACTCCGCCGCCCGAGCCGAAATGTGCGCCCTCGTGCCCCCCACGCTCCAGCACACGACGCTGCTCGTCGATCACCCTGTCGCACTGGATCTCACCGCTCTCACCAACGAGTCCGAAGCCGTCCTCCGGCCGTCCGTTCACCCCGATCACGTCGGCCGGCTGCTCGGCCTCGGTTACGTGTCGGCGATGGCGCGATGGGTGGCGGCCGAACCTCCTGTCATCGACCTCGGTGCCGACCTGGCCGCCCTGCTCGACCTCGTACTCGTCGGCGCACTGCCTGACGCGGCACGGTAATTCACCTGCTGTTATGCAACGAAGTCGGACTCAAGTCTTGTTTCGTTGCACGATTCGCCCTAGCCTTGTCGTCGTCGGCCGCGCGCGCGGCACCGGGAAAGGAACACGTGACCACACTGATCACCGGAGCGACGGGCGCCATCGGAGCGAGCCTGGTGCGCAGGCTGTCCGCGGCGGGCCATCCGGTCCGGGCGGGCAGCCGCAACCCCGCGCGGGCCGGGCAGCCCGATGTCGAGACCGTCACACTGGACCTGACCGCACCCGACACCTTCGATGACGCACTGAAAGACGTCGACCGGATCTTCCTCTACGCCGAGCCGGCCGCGATCGGGCAGTTCGTCGACAGTGCGGAGCGGGCAGATGTCCGGCACATCGTGCTGCTGTCCTCGGACTCGGTCGAGCTGGCGGACGCCGAAACCAACGCGCTGGCGCAGCATCACGCGACTGTCGAAAAGTCCTTGGCGGGAACCGGTTTCGGCACCACGGTGCTTCGGCCGGGTGGGTTCGCTTCGATGACGCTCGGCTGGAGCTCGTTCATCCGCTCCGGAGTTCCCGTCGAGCAGGCCTGCTGGGACGCCAGACTCGACGTGATCCACCCCGAGGATATCGTCGACGTCGCCGAACTCGCGCTCGTGACGAACCAACTCGACGGCTCGATCATCCCGTTGGGCGGACCCGAACTGCTGACCTTCCGCGAGCAACTCGGCGTGCTCGGAGACCTGCTCGGGCGGGAGCTCGAATATCGCGAGCCGAGCCGGGAGCAGGCCGCCGCACACCTGGCGAATCACGTTCCCGCGCCGGTCATCGACGCGCTACTCGATTACTGGGCGGACCTGCCGTTCGACGGCGATGCGGCGACGCGATCGGCCGAACGCATCACCGGCCGGCCCGGGCGCACGTACCGGCAGTGGGCCACAGAGCATCTGGCCGCGTTTCGCTGAGCAGGCTCCTAGTACTACAGCCGCACTTATTTCCTGGGTGATCGGCGTGTCGTTGTGTGACACTGGGATTTGCCAGGCATGTTGCTTATGTGACTTATGGG
>NZ_JBSFPX010000026.1:0-51016 GCF_053588415.1 Mycobacterium sp. NPDC003449 | reverse complement strand
CGTTCGCCCATACGGTGCAAGACCCCGACAAACGCGCCCGACTCAAGGCCGACATCGACCTGATCACAGTGGCTCCGTGACCACCGAGACCCGCCCGTCGTCCTCCTCGACGATCTTGACCTCCACCTGCCGCGCATCCCAGTCGTCGGGGACGTCCTCGGCGACGGCCGCGGTCACCAGCACCTGTTCGGCCTCACCGGCCACCGCCGCCAAAGCCCGCCGCCGTGCGGTGTCGAGTTCGGCGAACACATCGTCGAGCAGCAACACCGGATCGGAACCGTCCGAACGCAACAACTCATAGGCGCCCAACCGCAACGCCAGTGCCATCGACCATGATTCGCCATGGCTCGCAAAGCCTTTCGCGGGCTGGTCGCCTAGCCGCAACTCGAGATCGTCGCGATGCGGACCGACCAGACACACGCCGCGCTCGAGTTCGGCGTCGCGTCGGCGGGCCAATGCATCCAGCAGCGCCGCCTCGTAGAACTCGGCCGACTCCGGGCCCGGCGCATTCTCGATCGCCTCGACACTGCTGCGGTACCGGATCGCGGCCGGCCGCGAAGCCGGCGCCAACAACTGATAGGCCTTCTGCACCTCCGGGTGCAGTTCCTCGACCAGCCGGACCCGCGACGCGATCAACGCCGCCCCGTGAGCGGCCAGGTGACCGTCCCAGACATCGAGGGTGTCCAGGACGCTGCGATCTCCCCGATACCGCGCCCCGGCCGCGGTTTTCAGCAGTGCGGTGCGCTGGCGCACCACCTTGTCGTAGTCGGCGCGCACCCCGGCGATCGCCGGTCGGCGGGTGGTGGCCAACTCGTCGAGGTAGCGGCGGCGCTCGCCGGGATCGCCACGCACCAGTGCCAGGTCCTCCGGGCTGAACAGCACCGCCCGCAACGCCCCGAGAATCTCGCGGGCGCTGCGCACCGGGGACCGGTTCAGCCGGGCCTTGTTGGCCCGGCCGCTGGTGATCTCGAGATCCACCGCGAGCTCACGGCCCTCGTTGACCACGATGGTCGAGACGATCGCCCGCTCGGCCCCGGCCCGGATCAGCGGGGCGTCCGAACCCACCCGGTGTGAGCCCAGTGTTGCCGAATACCACAGGGCTTCAACGAGGTTCGTCTTTCCGAAGCCGTTCTGCCCGACGAACACGGTGCGGCCCGACTCGAGCTCCAGCTCGACCCGCGCCCACGATCGGAAGTCGGTCAACCCCAGGTGACGAACATGCAACTCATCGGCTCCTCATGCTCACCCGGACTCGCTGATCCGTTGCACGGCGTGACCACCGAACTGGTTCCGCAGCGCCGAGACGGCCTTCATGGTGGGGGAGTCCTCCTGGCGGGAGGCGAACCTGGCGAACAACGACGCGGCGATCACCGGCATCGGCACCCGGTGGTTGATGGCCTCCTCGACCGTCCATCGGCCCTCGCCGGAATCCTCGGTGTAGCCAGTGATCTCGTCGAACCCCGGATCCTCCTTGAGCGCCTTGGCCAGCAGTTCCTGCAACCAGGACCGCACCACGGTGCCATTGCTCCAGGCCTGGATGACGGCCTGGGGGCTGGTGATCAGGTCCTCGGCGGCCAGCAGTTCGTAGCCCTCGGCGTAGGCGTGCATCAGCCCGTATTCGACGCCGTTGTGCACCATCTTGGCGTAGTGCCCGGCACCGACCGGGCCCGCGTGCACGAACCCGTCGGCGAGTTCTCCGGCCGGGCGTAACGTGTCGAAGATCGGCATCGCGGTGGCGACATCCTCATCGCTGCCGCCCACCATCAGCCCGTAGCCCTCGGTCAGGCCCCACACGCCACCGGACACCCCGGCGTCGACGAACCTGATTCCCTTGTCCCCCAAAAGTTTTGCGTGCTTCCCGTCCTCGGTGTAGCGGGAGTTGCCGCCATCGATCACCAGATCGCCCGCACTGAGCACACCGGCGAGCGTCTCGATGGTTTCGTGGGTGATGGTGCCCGACGGCACCATCACCCATACCACCCGTGGTGTGGGCAGCGCCGCGGCCAGATCGGCGAGGCTCGCGACGTCACTGACCTCGGGTCGCGGATCGTAACCGATGACTTCGTGGTCCCCCTTGCGCAGCCGTTCGCGCATGTTGAACCCCATCTTGCCGAGGCCGACCAACCCCAGTTGCATGTGCGCCCTCTTTCACCCGCGCCGGTCAGCCAGGGAGCCGCACCGGCATCAACAGATAGACGTAATCGGTTTGGGCGGCCGGGAACGGACCCGAACCACCGCCCGTCCCATCATCCTCGCCCGCCGGACGCAACACCGCTGGACGGCTCGGTGTCGTGAAACCGAATGTCACACGTTCGGAATGCAACGACCCCAGCCCATCGGTCAGATATGTCGGGTTGAATGCGATGGTGAGGGGTTCACCGGCGAATTGCACCGGGAGGTCCTCCTCGGCGCGCCCGACGTCGTCGGCGCCGGCCGACAGCTTGAGCACATCCTCGCCGAACTCCATCCGGATCTGGGCGCCACGGTCGGCGACCAGCGCGACACGTTTGATCGCCTCGGTGAGCTCGGCCACGCCGATGCTGGCCACCCCGGTGTGCTCACTGGGCAGCAGCTGACGGAACTTGGGGAACTCGGCGTCGAGCAGGCGGGTGGTGCTGCGCTTACCCTCGCTGCGGATCCCCAGCAGGCCGTCCTTACCGACCGCGGGTCCTGAGCCCAACGCCAGATGGACCTGCGTGCCGTCCGTTCCGGCCTTGGCCGCCTCGGCCAGGGTCTTGGCCGGTACCAGCACCGCGGCCTCCACCTCGCCCGCGCTGGTCTCCCAGGTGAGCTCCCGTACGGCCAGCCGGAACCGGTCGGTCGCGGCCAAAACCACCGTCTCGCCGGAGATCTCGACCCGGATACCGGTCAGCATGGGCAGCGTGTCATCGCGGCCGGCCGCGACCGCCACCTGGCCGATCGCCTCGGCGAACAGATCGGAGGAGACCACACCGGTCTCCTCGGGCAGGGCGGGCAGCGTGGGATAGTCCTCGACGGCCAGGGTGGGCAGTGAGAAGCGGGCGCTGCCGCAGGTCAGTGCGACCCTGGTGCCTTCGACGCTGACCTCGACGGGTTTCGCCGGGAGTGCCCTGGTGATATCGGAGAGCAGCCGTCCTGACACCAAAACGCTTCCGGCGGAAGCGATCTCGGCACTCACCCGAACCTCTGCGGACACCTCGTAGTCGAAACCCGAGATCGTCAGGCCGTCATCGGTGCCGGTCAGCAGCACGCCGGCCAGCACCGGGATGGTCGGCCGGGTGGGCAGGTTACGGGCCACCCAGGCCACCGCATCCGCGAAGTCCTCGCGTACCACGCGAAACTTCAGGTCGGTCAGCCCAGCCGTCGTCGTCGCCACGTCCTATGCGCCCCTTCGATAATCCCCGCAATGAGCTCCAACGGGCGGCGTCATGTAGCCAGAAGCCGAATGACACCGCCGGTTATCGCCGTCGATGAACCACCGTAGAGCTTTCCGCATCAACTTGAAAGCTAATCGAGCGGGGTGACATCGGCGTTCGATGGGCACCCGGCGTGCCCGGTGGATCGGGTATTCCCAAGGTGCTTCTTCTAAAGAGAATCCTAAAGAGATATTTGAGTAACAGTATTAGGCGCTGTGGAAACTGGGGATGAAGGGGCGTTTACCCAGCGGTGACGGCGTGTCGGGGTGTGAGTGGACTGTGCAGACCGGCGCCCCGGCAGGGGGAGCGATGTGGACAACCTCGGCCGTGTGGATGGATCGCCCGTTCATCCTGTAGTTCGTCCGCAGGTTGTGCACAGCAGTGTCCACAGGGCTCGGCCGTGACGAAACGACACGAATGGGACGAAAGTTGTTCGAAGATTTTCTGCCCCGCGGGGTCAGCGGACCACGATGTGGGACGAGATGTGGGACGAATCGCGCCCGGCAGGCGGCCGGCGGGCGGGGCCGAGGACTCAGCGCTTCGCGCGCTGACGGATCCGGGTGGTGAGTTCCTTGACATGATCGAAGACCTCACGGCGCTCGGCCATTTCGCCGCGAATCTTCTTCTCGGCGTACATGACCGTGGTGTGATCGCGGCCGAAGGCCTGGCCGATCTTGGGTAGCGAGAGATCGGTGAGCTCGCGGCACAGGTACATCGCGATCTGCCGGGACTGGGCCAGTGCCCTGGTCTTACCGGGCCCGCGGAGTTCCTCGACCGTGGTCTCGAAATACTCGGCGGTCGCCGCCATGATGGCCGCGGTGCTGATCTGCATCGTGGTGGCGTCGGCGATCAGATCGCGCAGCACCACCTCGGCCAGGGACTTGTCGATGCGGGTCTTGTTCAGCGAGGCGAACGCGGTGACCCGGATCAGCGCGCCCTCGAGCTCACGGATATTGCGTTCGATGCTGCTGGCGATGAGCTCCAGCACGTCACCGGGCACGTCGAGGCGGTCCATCTGCGCCTTCTTGCGCAGGATCGCGATCCGGGTCTCCAGTTCGGGCGGCTGCACATCGGTGATCAGGCCCCACTCGAACCGGGTCCGCAGCCGATCCTCGAGGGTGGCCAGCTGTTTGGGTGGCCGGTCGGAGGAGATGACGATCTGCTTGTTCGCGTTGTGCAGGGTGTTGAAGGTGTGGAAGAACTCCTCCTGGATACCTTCCTTGCCCTCGATGAACTGGATGTCGTCGACCAGCAGGATGTCGATGTCGCGGTAGCTGCGCTTGAACGACGCCTTGCGGTCGTCGCGCAGCGAGTTGATGAAGTCGTTGGTGAATTCCTCGGTGGAGACGTACTTGACCCGCATCCCCGGGAAGAGCCGCTGCGCATAGTTTCCGGCCGCGTGCAGCAGATGGGTCTTGCCCAGACCGGACTCGCCCCAGATGAACAGCGGGTTGTAGGCCCGGGCCGGTGCCTCGGCGATGGCGAGGGTGGCGGCGTGCGCGAACCGGTTGGAGGCACCGATCACGAAGGTGTCGAACGTGTAGCGGCGGTTGAGGCTGACCGCGTTGTCGTCGGCCAGGGTGGGGTCGGGCTGCGGACTGCTGAAGTAGGTCGGCCAGCCGTCCTCGGCCAGGGCCCGCGGGCCGGGGTCGCCGTCGTGGGGGTCGGTGTCGGCGGCCGGCGGATCCGGATCCGGGACGGTGTCGGGACCGCCGTCCTCCGGGTCGTCCGGCGGGGTGGCGATCCGGACGCCGAGCTCGACCCGCTGGCCGAGTTTCCGGCTGAGCACGGTCACGATCGGCTCGCGAAGATGACGTTCGATCTCGTTCTGGACGAACGGGGTGGGAACCGACAGGAGAGCAAACCCCTCGGCGATCACCAGCGGTTTGACAAGCTTGAGCCAGGCCCTTTGCTGTGGGGTCAGCGCGGGCAGCGACGGGTCGCTGGATTCGGTGTCGCCGTTGAGTTCGGCGACGACGCTGTTCCATACGGAGACGAAGGGTGGGTCGGGGTCAGCGGTCACCGACGGTTACCCCCTTCAAGGTGATATAGCGCTGTGGGTCGACCCGTGGACGACCAAAAGAACGATGACGAACTGTCCACATATTTATCCACAGCCTGTGGAGAAAGGACAATCGTCGTCGCTCTTCGTCTCTTGCGAGGATGTCGTGGCCGGGGGTTGGCCACATGCTGCGCGGTGGGCGGCTTGGCGACATCCTCGTTTCATTGTCTGGGGCCGGACCGGGCGCGGAACGGCATTGCCAGAAGCTAACAGTTTTCCGTCGTCGTGCCAACAGTTCTGCAACATCCATACGGGATCTGAGCACCGCCCGACCTGAGGTTTGACCCAGGGAATTCTCGTCAGTACCCTCGAGCAGTCGCCCGCACGTGGCGATACGGCTGCGACCCGGGATTCTCGGAGACCGCGCCGGTTAGTAAAGCACGACGAAGCTTAGTAGCGGCGGTCGCGTTCTTACCGACACGAGAGTGCGGGTGTTCGCGGTTGCCAGACGAAACAAGGAGAGATTGCCGTGGCCAAGGGCAAGCGGACGTTCCAGCCCAACAACCGCCGTCGCGCGCGGGTGCATGGGTTCCGGCTGCGGATGCGCACCCGCGCCGGCCGCGCCATCGTCGCCAACCGGCGTAGCAAGGGCCGTCGCGCGCTCACTGCGTGACACTGCGTGCTTTCGGGCAGGATCTAGCGCGGTGCTCCCGGCTCAGTTCCGGATGAGGCGGTCCGCGGAGTTCAGTGCCACAGTCAGCCGCGGCGTACGCGTCGTCCAACCGGATGTCGTGGTGCACGCGTTGCGGGATCGACTCGATGACAGTGGCCCGCGGATCGGTCTGATCGTGTCCAAGTCCGTCGGCAATGCCGTCGAGCGTCACCGGGTTTCGCGGCGGCTCCGGCACGCCGCACGCACCGTGCTGTCCCATCTCGAGCCCACCGACCGGGTGGTGATCCGGGCCCGTCCCGGTTGCCGTGACGCGGTCTCGCCGCGGCTGGGCCACCAGTTGCGCCAGGCACTTGAGCGGGTGGACACACGGCGCGGGACGTCCCCATGATTCGGCGGGCGGGTGCCGGCGTGGCTCGAGGGTTGATCTATCTGATTCAGCTGTACCGCCACACGGTCTCGCCGCTGCGGCTTCCCACCTGCCGATTCACCCCCACCTGTAGCCAGTACGCGGTCGATGCGCTCACCGAGTACGGGCTGGTGCGGGGTGGCTGGCTGTCCACCGTCCGGCTGCTGAAGTGCGGTCCGTGGCATCAGGGAGGATGGGACCCGATACCGGAGCGCCACCCCCACGTTCATGAGCCCGTCCATGACCGCTGTGTGTCCGGTGAGGCAGCTGGCGCCGAGAACCTTGTCCGGGACGTCCCGGCACAACGAGGGGAGAGCAAGTCGCGTGTTTAATTGGTTCAGCCTCGACATCATCTATTACCCGGTGTCGGCGATCATGTGGGTCTGGTACAAGGCGTTCGCGTTCTTGTTGGGCCCGTCCAACTTCTTCGCCTGGGCACTGTCGGTGATGTTCCTGGTGTTCACCCTTCGCGCGATTCTGTACAAGCCGTTCGTCCGGCAGATCCGCACCACCCGGCAGATGCAGGAGCTGCAGCCACAGATCAAGGCGCTGCAGAAGAAGTACGGCAAGGACCGTCAGCGGATGGCCCTGGAGATGCAGAAGCTGCAGAAGGAGCACGGGTTCAACCCGATCCTCGGGTGCCTGCCGATGCTCGCCCAGGTGCCGGTGTTCCTCGGTCTGTTTCACGTGCTGCGGTCGTTCAACAGGACGCAGGGCGGGTTCGGGCAGATCCAGCTGACCGTCGAGCAGAACCGGGCCACGGGTAACTACGTGTTCAGCCCGTCCGACGTCGCACACTTCCTCGATGCGCACCTGTTCGGTGCGCCCCTCGGCGCCACCATGATCCAGAAGACCGGTCTGGACGCCTTCACCGAATTCAACCGGGCGTCGGTGATCGCTGTCGGTGTGCCGATCATGATCCTGGCCGGCGTGGCGACGTACTTCAACAGCCGGGCGTCGGTGGCACGGCAGAGCGTGGAAGCGGCCTCCAATCCGCAGACCGCGATGATGAACAAACTGGCGCTGTACGTCTTCCCGTTCGGCGTTGTGGCCGGCGGGCCCTTCCTTCCCCTGGCGATCATCATGTACTGGCTCGCCAACAACATCTGGACCTTCGGTCAGCAGCACTACGTGTTCGGCAAGATCGAGAAGGAAGAGGAAGCCAAGAAAGCGGAGGCGCTGGAGCGCCGGGCGGCCAATGCGCCCGCGCCGGGAGCCAAGCCGAACCGGGCCCGCAAGGCCAAAGCCGAGACGGCCGACGAGTCCGGCGGGGGCGAGGCCGACGCGGTGGAGGTCGCTGAGGCGGCCGAGGAGCCCGGCGACGGCGACGGGAAGAGCAATGGAAAGCAGGGCGCCACGGGTACGGCGGGCACGGCGAGTGTGGGCCGAACGCCGAAGCCGGGTGCCCGGCCGAAGAAGCGGAAACGTTGACCAGTTCCGGCTGGCACTAGTAGGGAGAACACGGATATGACGGACGCACAGACCACCACCGAGCCGACCACCGAGCTCGAGGAGACTACCGAAGCCGAGGAGAACACCGGGTCGGAGTCGGACGGCGAGGAAGATCTGGAGGAGCGGTTGGTCGCCGAGGGCGAGATCGCCGGCGACTATCTGGAGGAGCTGCTCGACCTGTTGGACTTCGACGGCGACATCGATCTCGATGTGGAGGGCGACCGCGCGGTCGTGAGCATCGACGGAGGCGGAGACCTGAGCAAGTTGGTGGGCCGCAAGGGTGAGGTGCTCGACGCGTTGCAGGAGTTGACGCGGCTGGCGGTGCATCAGAAGACCGGTGAGCGCAGTCGGCTGATGCTCGACATCGCCCGGTGGCGTCGCCGTCGGCGCGACGAGTTGGCGGCGCTGGGCGATAAGGTGGCGCGGCGGGTGCTGGAGTCGGGTGACCGTGAGGAGCTGGCACCGATGACCCCGTTCGAGCGCAAGATCGTGCACGACGCGGTGGCGGCGGTGGACGGGGTCCGCAGCGAGAGCGAGGGCGTCGAGCCGTCCCGCCGCGTGGTGGTCCTGCCGGACTGACCCTCTAGTTACATCGATGTAGTTCTTGACGCGGCCCCGTTGGGGACGCCGGAGTCCGGAGGATGTTTCACGTGAAACATGGACCGATTCCCGCGGCACCCGACGGGGCCGCGGGTGTTTTCGGGGAGCGGTGGGCAGCCGCCCAGCGGTACGCGGAGATCCTCGCGGGCGCGGGAGTGGAGCGAGGACTACTGGGGCCCCGGGAGGTGGACCGGCTTTGGGAGCGGCACATCCTCAACAGTTCGGCACTGGCGGAGCTGATCGAACCGGGGGAGCGGGTAGCCGACATCGGCAGCGGATCCGGCCTGCCCGGGATACCGTTGGCGTTGGCCCGGCCCGACCTTCGGGTGATTCTGGTCGAGCCTCTGCTGCGGCGCAGTGAGTTTCTTCTGGAGACGATCGCGGAATTGGATCTGGACGCGACCGTGGTGCGGGGCCGGGCCGAAGACGGGGAGGTCCGCGATCGCGTGGGGGAGCTGGACGTGGTGACGTCGCGTGCCGTGGCATCACTGGACAAGTTGACTCGGTGGAGCATGCCGCTGCTGCGGACCGGTGGCCGGATGTTGGCCATCAAAGGTGAGCGGGCGGCGGCCGAGATCGAGGAGCATCGGCGTGTGATGGCTTCCTTGGGCGCGGTGGGTGCCAGGGTGGTCAGATGTGGCGCGAACTATTTGAGCCCACCCGCAACCGTCGTCGCCGCGCGGCGGGGGACGTCCGGTCCGGCGCGCAGCCGGCAGGTGGGAAGCAAGACCCCGGGATCGGGGAGAAGAACGGGCAGGAGACAAGGATGAGTTCGGGTCTTGATGAGGGGGCACCCTCGTCCAGCAAGCCGGATGTTTCACGTGAAACATGGCAGGACGCCAGCCAGTCGTCATGGACGACGGACACCGGTATGGACACCCCGATCGCGGCCGAGGCCGAGCAGGCGACCCGGGTGCTGCACACCCGCCAGGGACACCTGCCGCAACCCGAACGCCAGCGCGTGTTCACCATCGCCAATCAGAAGGGCGGGGTGGGGAAGACGACCACCGCGGTCAACGTCGCGGCCGCGATGGCGCTGCAGGGGCTGCGCATTCTGGTGATCGATCTCGATCCGCAGGGCAATGCCAGTACGGCGCTGAGCATCGAGCATCGTCCCGGCACCCCGTCCTCGTACGAGGTCCTCATCGGGGAGATCTCGGTCGAGGACGCGCTGCAGCAGAGTCCGCACAGCGACCGACTGTTCTGCATCCCCGCGACGATCGACCTGGCCGGTGCCGAGATCGAGTTGGTAAGCATGGTGGCCCGCGAAGGCCGGCTGCGGACGGCGCTGGCCGAACTGAAGAATCACAACTTCGACTACGTCTTCATCGACTGCCCGCCATCGCTGGGCCTGCTGACCATCAATGCGTTGGTCGCCGCGCCCGAGGTGCTGATCCCCATCCAATGCGAGTACTACGCGTTGGAAGGTGTGGGCCAGTTGCTGCGCAACATCGAGATGGTCAAGTCACACCTCAACCCGGATCTGTCGGTGTCGACGGTGATACTGACCATGTACGACGGGCGAACCAAGCTTGCGGATCAGGTCGCCGAAGACGTCCGGGACCATTTCGGCGATAAGGTCCTGCGGACCGTCATTCCCAGGAGTGTGAAGGTGTCCGAGGCGCCCGGTTACGGAATGACGATCCTCGACTATGACCCGGGTTCACGTGGAGCACTGAGCTATCTCGATGCGAGCCGTGAGATCGCCGAGCGCGGCGCGCCGCCGCGACGTCGGTAACCGGGCACGGGTGCATGGTGGATAGGAACGGTAGGCGGATGGCTAGGAGACGAGCATGAATCAGGCGGCGCGCAAGCGGAGCGGCCTCGGCAGGGGACTGGCCTCCCTCATCCCGACCGGACCGGCCGACGGCGAAGGCGACGGTGACCACGCCGGCATCAGCCCGCGTATGGGGGATACCGCGGCCGACGTTCTGTTGGGAGCGCCGCCGGCACCGGCTGAGCAATCCACCGAATCGAACGATGTCGGTGCGACCTACCGGGAGATCGATCCGGGCTCGATCGAGCCCAACCCGCGTCAGCCCCGCCAGGTGTTCGACGAGGAGGCGCTGAGTGAACTCGTGCACTCCATCCGCGAGTTCGGGCTCATGCAGCCGATCGTCGTGCGCGCCCTGCCGAGCGACGGTGCGGCCCGCTACCAGCTGGTCATGGGGGAGCGTCGCTGGCGCGCGGCGCAGGAGGCGGGGTTGGCCGCCATCCCGGCCATCGTCCGCGAGACCGCCGACGACAGCATGCTGCGCGACGCCCTGCTGGAGAACATTCACCGGGTGCAGCTCAACCCGTTGGAAGAGGCCGCCGCCTACCAACAGCTGCTCGACGAGTTCGGCGTCACCCACGATGAACTGGCCGCGCGGATCGGCCGGTCCCGTCCGCTGATCTCCAACATGATCCGGCTGCTGCGCCTGCCGATCGCGGTGCAGCGCCGGGTCGCCGCGGGTGTGTTGTCGGCCGGACATGCACGCGCGTTGCTGTCCCTGGAGGGTGGCCCCGAACAACAGGAGGAGTTGGCGGCCCGGATCGTGGCCGAGGGCCTGTCGGTGCGGGCGACCGAGGAGGCCGTGACGCTGGCCAACCGCGACGACAAGGCCGCACCGGCCCCCCGGCGCAAGCCGATCCAGATGCCGGGCCTGCAGGACGTTGCCGAGCGGCTCTCGACGGCCTTCGATACTCGCGTCACCGTGAGCCTTGGCAAACGCAAGGGCAAGATCGTGGTCGAGTTCGGGTCGGTGGACGATCTGCAGCGGATCGTCGACCTGATGAGCGCCCAAGACCAGTGAAAAGCGACGATCTACCACACACGGGCGTTCCGTCACTGTGACACCTGAGCCGTCCGGGTCGGGGTCTGCACCGGGCGATATCGGCAATATTCTTGTGCAGCAGGGCTTTTCGGCAGATGAGCGCGCATCGGTGCGGTTTTGCGGATGGACTGGGCCGGTCGGCGTCGGCTCTCCTATCCTTGAAGGACAACCGCGCACACCAACACCGTGTGGAACTCGGGGAGTCTAGTGTCAGCATGTATCACGCCGCTTCGGCTCGAGGGATTCGAGCAGTTGCCCAAGCATGCGCGGCGATGTGTGTTCTGGGAGGTCGACCCGTCCACCCTCGGCGGCGACGATCACCTCGCCGATCCCGAGTTCGAGAAGGAGGCCTGGCTCTCCATGGTGATGCTGGAGTGGGGCGCCTGCGGCCAGTTGGCCGTCTCGACACCGGCCGATCATCGGGGCGAGTTCGCCCGGCCGCTCACCGGTGACGAATCGTGCCTCGGCTATGCGTTCTACGCACCGCCGGGTGCGGTACCCCGGGCCCGGCTCTTTCCCACCGCACCCGTCAGCGCCGATGCGATCCTGCTGACGGCGATCACCGTGGAAACCGCCGCGGGCGGTGAGGTCCGCCCGGCAGATCTGCTCGCCGCGGTGGTGGGGGATCTGGTTCGCCGAGGGGTGCGGGCGTTGGAGGCCTTCGGGTACACCGCTGCGGTCGCCGAATTGGGCGACTGCAGCTCGTTACCGGACGAACTCGCCCCGGTGGTGGCGGTGCTGGGGGACTGCGCGGTCGATCAGTGCATGATCGATGCGGCCGCCCTGCAGGAGATGGGGTTCACCGTGGAGGCACCGCACCCGTATTTCCCGCGGCTGCGCCTCGAGCTCGACAAGGGGCTGGGTTGGAAGGCCGAAGTCGAGGCCGCGCTGGAACGGCTGCTGGAGAACGTTCGGCTCGAGCTCCCGGTCGGTGCTTCCACGTCGCGGTGAAAGTCCGGGGATCCGACGGGATAGTGAATACCGTTGTCCCAGAAACAGACTGGGTGGCGGCAGCGGATCAGGCGCCGCGGCCTGCCTGCTCGACCGACAATTCATGGGCCAACAGCTCGGCGAAGGTGAAAGTACCGGTGGGACGGTCGTTCTTGCCCAGCAGATAGAGCCGCTTGACCGCGGCCAGGATACCCTCGGCGATGGCGTCACGGGCCTGGGTGGACACCAGCAGACTGCGGTCGTGCGGGTTGGTGATGTAGCCGACGTCGACCTGGACCGTCGGCATCCGGGTCAGACGCAGCAGATCCCAGGTGCGGCCGTGGGTACGGCAGTCCCGTAAACCGGTGCGCGCGACCACTTCACGCTGGATGAAATCGGCGAGATTGCGGCCGATGGTGGACACCGAACCGTGCGAGTTACCGAAGTGGAACGAGGCCACCCCATTGGCCGACGGGCTGGACTGGGTGGTGCAGCGCAGGCTGATCATCAGGTCGGCGCCCACGGTGTTGGCGGTGCCCGCCCGCTCGGCGTCGGACGGGCTGTGGTTGGGCGGGCGGGAGGTGAAGGTGTCCATGCCGATCGCGGTCATGCGTCCCTCGAGTCGGCTTGCCAAGTCCCACAGGATGTCTGCTTCGCTGATCGGTCCGTCCGGGCCGTGCATGATCAGCCCGTGGTCGGCGCCGCCGCGGCCCGGATCGATGATGACGCGCTTACCGGACAACCGTGGCCCGGAGCGGCGCACCATCTCCTCCTCGCGGATCGCATGGGGCGACCCACCGGTCACGCGCGACCCCAGGAAGTACAGCGAGCGCAGGGTTTCCGGCCCGCAGATACCGTCCGGGTACAGCCCGTACTCCCGCTGATAGGAGGACAGGCCGTTGTGGGTCTGCAGGCCGAAGTGTCCGTCGACCATGCCGGTGTAGAACCCCAGATCCTGCAGCCGCGCCTGCAATGTGGCGACGTCGTCGCCGTACATGGGCGCGCCGAACTGGTGGGCCAGGGTACGGGCCCCGAGCCGGTAGGAGGCCTCGCGCAGCGCCCGGTAGGTGGCCTCGCCGACGATGCCGTCGACGAGCAGCCCACGCCGCTGCTGGAAGGCCCGCACGGCCTGGTCCAGTTCGTTGTCGAAGGCATCGAGCGCCACGTGGCGACCGGTGTTCAGATCGGCGTCGGGACTGTCGACGAGTCCGAGCGCGGCAAGTGCTGCCCGAATCTCGGTGACCGCACCCCCACGATCACCGCGACGCAGACTCGACATACGGGCCCCTCCAGGCTGGTCGCCGGCGTTCTGCCGGACTAGCTCGTCGACCATTGTCTCAGATTCCGGCCCGAATCCGGAAAACGCCAGGCGGCTCCGGGTGGCGCCCAGGGTGGGGTCAGAGCGCGTCGGACAGCTCGCGCAGCAGCGCGGCCTTACCCTTGGCGCCGACGATCCGCTTCACCGGTGCGCCGTCCTTGAACAAGATCAGCGTCGGGATCGACACCACCTGGAAATCGCGTGCCGTGCCCGGGTTGGCGTCCACGTCGAGCTTGGCCACGGTGAGCACACCGGCCTTCTCGGCGGCGATCTCCTCCAGGACCGGTGCGACCATCTTGCACGGGCCGCACCAGGTGGCCCAAAAGTCCACCAGCACAGGGGTGCTGCTGGTCAGGACGTCATTGGAGAACGAATCGTCGGTGACCGCTACGGTAGCGCTGCCCTCACTCATGGGAACCTCTCCTGTCAACTCGAAAAATACGGTTGGTCAAGCGTTTTCGGCGAGCCAACGCTCGCTGTCGATCGCCGCCGAACATCCGGTGCCTGCCGCGGTGACGGCCTGGCGGTAGGTGTGGTCGACGAGATCGCCTGCGGCGAAGACACCTTCGAGTGAAGTGGCGGTGCTGCGGCCGACCACCTGCACATAGCCCTCGTCGTCGAGCTCGACCTGCCCGCGCACCAATTCGGAGCGGGGGTCGTGGCCGATCGCGACGAACACGCCGGTAACCGCGAGCTTGGATTCCTCGCCGGTGACGGTGTCGCGCAGCCGCACCCCGGTCACCTTCGGATCACCCTCGACCTCGGTGATCTCGGTGTTGGTCAGGAAGGTGATCTTCTCGTTGGCGCGGGCCCGCTCCAGCATGATCTTGGACGCCCGGAACTCGTCGCGACGGTGGATCAGGGTCACACTGCGGGCGAACCGGGTGAGGAAGGTGGCCTCCTCCATGGCCGAGTCGCCACCGCCGACCACCACGATGTCCTCGTCGCGGAAGAAGAAGCCGTCGCAGGTGGCGCAGGTGCTCACGCCCATGCCGGTCAGGGCCTCCTCGCCGGGCACGCCGAGGTGGCGGGCCGCGGCGCCCATGGCCAGGATGATCGAGCGGGCCTGATGGGTCTCATCGCCGACCGTGACCGATTTCACCGGGCCGTCGAGCTGTACCGCGTCGACATCCTCCATCCGCAGGTCGGCGCCGAAGCGCAGGGCCTGCTCGCGCATCTCGTCCATCAGCTCGGGGCCGGTGATGCCTTCCCGGAACCCGGGGTAGTTCTCCACCTCGGTGGTGGTCATCAGCGCACCACCGAACTGAGTGCCTTCGAAGACCAGCGGCTTGAGCTGGGCGCGCGCGGCGTAGACCGCCGCGGTGTAGCCGGCGGGGCCCGAACCGATGATGATGACGTCGTGAACGGTCGGTGAGGTGGACATTTGGACCTTTCTGCCGGGTCAGGAGCAGTACGCCTAGCAACGCCAGCGTAAGCCGCACTGTTCCCGGCGCGCCGGGTGGGACAGATTACGGCCGCCGCAGGACGGTGCGGGCCAGCGGCGCGTTGTTGCCGGACCCGCAACCGTCCGGCACCACCAGGCCGGTGATCCCGCCGGGCGTGTCCGTGGGCAGCAGCATCAGCACACCGTGCCTGTCCCGGACGTCCAGCGGCCGCGCTCCCAGTATCCGAACGCCGGACGGGTAGCCGAGGCCGGTCAGGCAGGCCGTACGCCGCTGCGGGTCGCTGAGCGGCCCGTAATCAGGTCGGGCCGCCAGCAGCTCGAGAAGCTGCGGCTCGGGCAGGCCGAGGTCGGTCGGTACCGGCGATGCGGTGATCCGGCCCAGGCTGGTCGGGCCCGAGGGCACCGGACCGGGTGTCCGCATCAGCATGCCGGCACCCAGCCCGGCCAACAGCACCGCCGCGCACCCGCCGGCGATCGCCCCGAACAACCGCCAGCGTGGCGCCGCGGGGCGGTCCGGGCGGGCGGTGCCTGCGGCCCGCAGGGCCGCGCTCACCCTGGCACTGACCTCGGCCGGCACCGGCTCGGCCGATTCGGTGTCGCTGCCAAGGGTGGCCAGATCGCGCCGGACCCGGTCCAGGCCGGCCAGGGTGGCGGCGGCCTCGGGGTCGGTGCGGACCCGGCGGCGCAGCCGCGCCGCCGTGGCGTCGTCGAGTAACCCGGCCTGCAGATCGGCCAGCAGCTCAGGGCCGATCGGCCCGTCCGGCGGTACTCGGGGTGTGCTGGCTGTCATCACCCTCAAAATATCGCAGTGACCTGGCCAGTTTGGTCCTGGCTCTGGCGCATCGGCTCTTCACGGTGCCCTCGGCGACGCCGAGCAGACGGGCCGTCTCGGCCACCGAATAGCCCTGCATGTCGACGGCCACCACGGCGGCCCGCTGTTCGACCGGCAGCCTCAGCAGCGCCCGTTCCACCATGATCGCGGTGTCGACGCGGGTGGCGGGGTCACCGACCGGATCGCGGAGCTGGGCCAGGCCGGCGGCCTCGTCGTAGCCGGTCGGGGCGGGCTGGTGTTTGGCCCGGCGCACCCGATCCAGGCAGGCGTTCACCACGATGCGGTACAGCCAGCTGCTGACCGCCGAGTCGTAGCGGAACGATGCCGCGGTGCGGTGCGCCGAGAGCAGCGCGTCCTGCACCGCGTCGTCGGCGTCGTCGTGATGGTGGCTGGTGAGATAGGCCAGCCGGCGCAGCTGCCGGTGGTGGCGGTGGACCAGCTCCTCGAAGGCGTAGCGGTCCCCGGCCACATGCGCGGCCAGCAACTCGGCATCGGACCGCGCGGCCGGCCCGGCGCGCACTTCCCGCGCCGGCCGCACCGTATCCGCAAACCTCTCGACCCCCCAGAACCCACCCACAAGCCGAACCTAGAGGGTGTTGGGGCCCGCCAAGGACACTTGTTTGGCGGGCCCGCGGAAGCCGCAGCTCACCGGGGGCGGCGGGGTGGGGATGACCGGGTCAGGAGGCGGCTTTGACGGTGATCTCGGAGATGTCGGTGCGGCTCTTGCCGTCGACGGTGCCCAGCGTCGAGATCCACACCAGCAGATTGGACGTCGACGTCGCCTTGTCCACCGAGATGGTGTTCGAGCCGGGTTTGAGCGGCGTCGGCGGGGTCAGCTCGGTGGTGTCCGACAGCGACGACGGCGACGACGACTGAGCCGACCGCAGCTGCACCGAGGTGCCGCTGCTGGTGACGTCGAGGGTGACCGCGCCGACCGTGGTGGCCTCGGGGAGTTGCAGCAGCAGGCCAACACCGTTCTTGAAACCCGGGAACGGCGCGGGGTCGGAATAGGTGTCGGTGGACCACATCGTGCTCGGGTTGCCGTCGATGGCCAACGGTGCCTGGCTCGGTGAGTCGGCCTCACCCTCGGGCGAGAACACCGTGGCCCGAACGGGTTTCACCGTCGCTCCGGTGGCGGTCTGGCTCTCCGGTTCGGATTCCGATGAGGGCGCGTTCAGGCCGAGCTGGTCCCCGCCCAGCCCGTCGCCCACGTCGCCGAAGATCCGGCTCAGCACCGTCGCCAGCACCACCAGGGCCACCACGATGATCGCGGCACCGGCGGTCAGACCGATCGCCAGGCCCTTGCGCCGCCGCGCCTCGGCGTCGACGTCCTCGTCCGCGGCGGCCTTGGCCCGTGCCGCGCGGGGAAGTTCGGTTTCCTCGACCGAATCGATCAGTTCGGTGCGGTCGGCGATCGCGGTGGCCTGCTGCAGCAGGTTCAGCAGGGTCGGTGCGCTGCGGATGCCGCCGCCGGGCTGCACCGCGCGGGCCGCCGCCGCCGAGATCTGGAACGGGATGTCGCGGTCCACCGCGCGCGGCTCGACCGGCTGACCCGCCGGGTCCAGCGCGGCAGGCTCGAGCCCGCTGTCCGAGCCGGATTCGGGCAGCGGCCAGCGGTTGATCAGCAGCGCGTACAGCGCGGCCCCGATCCCGCGGATGTCCTCGTCGGGGGTGGCGTTGGGCAGGGTGGCGGGGAAGGCGAGCGCGACGTCGCCCTCGATGCTCACCCGGACCCGGCTGGGATGGTCGATCGCCAGGGACACCCCGGCCCGGTGGGCGGCCTCGGCGGCCGCCGCGAGGGACTGGATGGCGCGCGCCCCGCCGATCGGCGAGGGCGAGGTGTCGGCCACCTCGGCCAGCGAACCGCCGCGGATCCACTCCGACACGATCAGCCCGCCCGATCCGCTGTGGGCGACGTCGAGCACCCTGGCGATCCCCGGCACGTCGATCCGGCTCAATTTGAGCGTGCGCGACAGCGTGTCCTGCACCTCGGAGTCCGACATCGTGGCGTCGGGGTCGACGAAGGTCAGTGCTACCTGACGGTCCAGCGCGGTGTCCAGCGCCTGCCAGAACTGCAGATTGGGCGGACCGCCGTGGAACACCAGCAGGCGGTAGCGGCCGTCGGCGATGGTCGCACCGGGGATCAGGTGGATATCGTCGCCGGCCGTGGCGGAGTCGAGCGCGGGTTCGTGCGGCGGGGCGAACGAGATCGGCTCCCGGGTGGGGTCGCCCCCGTAATCGGCCGGCGGACGTCCCGTGCCTGCGCCGTTGGACGTGTTCGCGGTGGTCTCGGCCGGCGCCTCGGCTTCTTCGGTGACCTCTTCGGGGACGTCAGGCTGGAACTCGTCGGGGGCCGGGCGCGGCAGCTTGGTGGTCGCGGACCCTTCGACTGCCGGGCCGCCCGCAGATTCGTCGGTCACCGGTGATCCTTTCCGCGTACCCGCTCCGGCAACGGACGCCGGAGGCCCACCCCAGGGGGCCGCCGGGGGTGGCGGCCACCTTTCTTGAGAAGAATTCCTCTGATCAGGGTACGTGACCGGGGTCGCCGGTTGCTGTCGGACGGGCGGCAGATTGCTTTGCACGGCTACCTTTCGGGGCGCGGTGGCGGCCGTTTTCCGCCGCCCGCCCAGCCGGTTGGCGACGGCGGCGACGCCGGCCTGCGCCTCGGGTACCCGCGCAGCTACCAGCACCGCCACCACGATCGGCGCCATGATCAGGCCGAGCACCACCAACCTGAGCAGCGAACCCGCACCCCCGTAGTGGGCCGTCAAGGATTCCAGCCCGAGCAGCTGGTCGACGACGTGCCCGATCAGCCCGGCGCCCAGCGAAGCCGCGACGGTGACCAGGATGGTGCGCACCACGTCCGGGCCGATCATCCGCCCGCCCGGCGGATTCAGGTGGGCACGCAGCAGGATGTGCCCGACGACCGCCCCCGCCAGGAAGCCGAGCCCGTTGGCCAGCCCGAGGTAGCCGGCCACCAACTGGGGATCGTCGGTGAGGTGGGGCGCCGCGATCGAGCCGGCGATCTTGACGATCGTGATGACGACGATGACGAAGATCGGGGTCCACGGCTTCTCGCGGGCGTAGAACACCCGCAGCTGCAGCAGCACCAGCGCGTAGGGGATCAGGGTGAACGCGGACAGCGTGATCGCCATGCCCAGGTACCCGGCCGCGTCGGCGCTGAAGTTTCCGTAGGCGAACAGGGCGCTGCCGATGGCGGGCCCGCCGACGGTCATCACCGCCACGATCGGGATCAGCGTGATCATGGTGAGCCGGGTGGCCAGCGACAGGTCGCCGAGCACCGCGCCCAGGTTGTCGGCGGCCGCGTTGCGGCTCAGCCGGGGCATCACGACCGTGAGCACCGTGACCCCGATCATCCCGAACGGCAGCTGCAACACCAGCCAGGTGTAGTTGTAGATGGCCGGCCCGGACGCGGCGGCGGTACTGGCGATCTGGTTGCCGACGATCAGACCGATCTGGCTGATCAGCACGTAGAGCACCATCGCCGCGGCCATCCTGCCGAACTTCTTGAGCCGGTCGTCGATGCCCCACAACGGCCGCATGCTGACCCGCTCGGCCCGGATCGCCACCAGCAGCACCGCGGTCTGGGCGACCACGCCGAGCGTCGTGCCGACGCCCAGGACCAGCAGTTTGGCATTGCCCATCTGGACCGGGTCGGTCGAGAGCTCGCCGGGAACGATCACGTACAGGCCGAGCGTGACGATGGCGATCACATTGTTGAGCACCGGTGCCCAGGCCGGCGGGCCGAACACGTTGCGGGTGTTGAGGATCGCCGAGAACACCGAGGACAGACCGTAGAACAGCACCTGGGGCAGCAGCAGAAAAGCGAACGCCACCGTCAGCGGATTGTTGACCTGCGGATCGCTGCCCAGCATGACCCGCACCAGCAGCGGGGCGCAGATCACCGACAGCGCCGTGGTGACCAGCAGCAGCGTGGTCGCCAGGGTCACCAGCCGCCGGACGAATGCGGTACCGCCGTCGGGGTCGTCGCGTTCGGCGCGGGCCAGCACCGGGACGAAGATCGCGGTGAAGGTGGCCTCCAACACCAGCGCGGCGACCATATTCGGCAGCTGGTTGGCCACCGAGAACGAGCTCAGCAGCGCGTCACCGAGGATGAACGCCAGCAGCGCCATCCGCAGGAAACCGGTGAGCCGCGAGATCAGCGTCGCGAACGCCATCCCCCACGACCGCGACACCACGGCCGCATCGGACAGTTCGGGGCGCCCGGCCCTGCGGCGCGGCGCCGGGCCGCGGGGCAGCCGGGCCGGCCCCGGCGGGCGGGTCGGGGCGGATCGTGGCGTGCCGGCCTCGGCGTGCCGCCCTGGCGCCCGGGGCACCGGGGGCGGGGGAGTCGCCGCCTGGTGCACCACGCGCCGTTCGGGTGTCATGGCCGCCCGTCCCGCGGGGTATCGGAGTCGTCACGGCTGAACGCCATGGCGACGTCGAGCGGATCGGGATGCACCCCGGGCGGGATCAGGTCGGCGCGGTCCGGCTGGCCGCGGAACCGGTGCCACAGCCGCCGCCCGGCCAGCGCGAACAACACCGCGCCCGCCGACAGCGTGATGAAGAACAGCACCTTGCCGTAGGCGTTCGAATGCACCGAAAGGCGCACCGGCACCCCGAGTTCCAGCCCGTTGACGGTCTGCAGATTCACGTCGACGGCCACCCGCTGGGTGAAGTGGACCTCGATCGGCACCCGCAGCGGCAGATAGCCGGGCGGCAGTTCGATCTCCCCCATGTCCGAGACCGTCATCCCGGGCGGCGCATCCACCCGCAGCCGCACCCGCACCGGCACCGGCAGATCGTTGCGCAGCGCCAGCGGCAGCGGGCTGCGTTCGGTGGCCAGGGTGTAGGCGCCGCCCGGATTGACGATCGTGACCGCGCGGAACATATCGCCGACGCTGCGGCCCGCGGTGGCCAGCCGCCGCTCGGCCAGCCCGTTGCGGGCCTCGGGCGGTACCGACTGGCTGAGCGCCCGCAGCATGTCCTCGCGCAGCGGGGCGGTGTACTGGGCGCCCGTCAGGCCCGTGCGTTCATCGGTGGTCAGCGCACCGGTCAGGCCCCACAACCGTCCGGTGACCGCGGCGATCCCGCGGGTGACGGCGTCGTCGATCCGGCTGTTCGGGTTGCCGAGGGCCTCGGCGGGTGCGGGCTGCACCGGATCGGGGGGCACCGCGTTGCCCTCGGCGATCACCGCGGTCAGCGGGCGCGGAGTGGCCAGGCCGGCGTGGATGGTGGTGGCCAGCGAGGTCAGGATCGCCTGCGCGTCGTCGGGGTGCAGGGTCCACACCAGCGGGGGCATCAGGATCTGGGTGCGTGGCGCCACGGCCGGGCTGAGCCCGCGCCACAGCATCGCGCCGAGCGCATCCTGGCGCCGCGCGGCGGGCGAATCGTGGCGGACCGGGACGTCCATCGAGGCGTCGAGGTAGGACGGGGATTCCGGATCGGACCCGGCACCCGCCAGGGCGGCCCCCACCGCGGGATCGAATCCGGCCGAGACCAGGTTGGGCCGGTACCGCAGCGGGGTCAGGTCGGCGGTCTCGGGGGCACCGGTCGCGGCGTCCTGCGCGGTGATGTGGGCGGCGGCGATCGCGACGGTCTCACCCTGCGCGGCCAGCAGATCCACGGCCGGGCCGGTGAGAGGACCGTCGGCGACCAGGCTGGCACCGCGGGTCGAGGTGACGCCGAGGATCTTGTCCACGATGTCGCCGGCACCATTGGTGGCGATGGCGCTCAGACCCGGATCGCCGACCCGGTGCAGCGCGGCCAGATCGGCCTGGGCGTAGGTGGTGGGTGCCACACACATCCGTTGCGCGAGCCCACGTAACCGGTTCAGCCAGTTGAGCGCGGCCTCCTGGCCGGTGCCGGGGCGGGTCGGGGTGCCAGGACCGGCATCGGGTCCGTCGTTGACGACGTAGCCGCCCGCCATGGCGTTGACGGTGACCAACAGGTCGGGGTCGACCGCCAGGCACAGCGCGCTGCGGACCTGGCCGGCCGGATCCACGGTCGGCCCGGTGGCGAAGTCGGCCGCCGAGAGCAGCGTGTCCAGCCGCCCGCCCGCCGACACCGAGGCGGCCAGGTCGTCGTCGATCAGCCGGATCGGGGTGGTGCCGCCGGGGGCGCCCGCCGCCAGCCGGGGCCGGTCGGCCAGCGGCCACAGCATGGTCAGCTGCACTGGGTCGGAGGTGTCGGGCGGGACCACGGCGTTGAGCGTGTCGGCGGCCGAGGCGGCGCCCGCGGACGCATCCGACGGGACCCCGATCACCGGCAGCAGGAAGCGGGCGTCGTCGAGCCGGGCCGGTGCGCCGTAGTCGGGGGTGCCGTTGACGTTCATCAGCACCGGGTACACCCCGGGCTGTTCGATGTGCAGCGACGACAGGCCACCGGGGAGCTGCGCCCCGGGATCGTCGCCGCGCAGCGGATAGGACAGGGTGAACGCCGCGCTCTGGCCGCGCTGCAGCTCCTGGGACACCGTGACGAAGTCGGCGACCGGTTCGAACTGGTCGACGGCGCCGGTGAGGTCGGTGCGCAGCTCGGTCGACGAGGACACCGCCGCGGCGTGCTCCATCCGGATCACCACATCCCGCACCGGCCGGTCGCCCACGTTGAGTACGACGCCGCTGACCGTCAGCGTCGATTCGCTGGTGGTGGTGACCACGTCGGGGGTGACCCGGTCGATGCGGATCTGCAGGAACGGTAGCTCACCCGGCTCACCCGCCGCGGCCGGCGGCGCCGCCGGCACCGAGAAAACGCCGGTGAACAGCGACACCACGGCCATGGTCAGCACCACACGCACCGCGGTCGACAACCGTCGGCCCGTGGCTCCGACCCGGGTCACGGTCCCTGTCCGCATCCGTTCGTGCGCCGGCGGGGCTGGGGTTGCGGCGAATCGTCGCGGCGGTGATTACGTGTATGGGAGTGCGTCTGCGCGCGTCGCCGCGGCGAACTGCGCGGCAGCGGCGGCAGCGATCCCGGGCCGTCGGTGTGCAGTTTGTCGATGAGTTCGCCGGCCACCTCGGCCAGCTTGCGTTCGTCGGCGTAGGCCAGCCGCGACGGCAGCTCGTCCAACGGCACCCAGGCCACCTCGGTGACCTCGACGTCGTCGTCGGACAGTTCACCGCCGAGGAAACGCATGAGGTAATGGTGCACGGTCTTGTGGACCCGGCGGCCCTCGGTCACGAACCAGTAGTCGATGCTGCCCAGCGCGGCCAGCACGGTGCCCTCGATGCCGGTCTCCTCGGCGACCTCGCGGATCGCGGTCTGCTCGGCGGTCTCACCGAGTTCGATGTGGCCCTTGGGCAGCGACCACAGCATTCGGCCACGGCGGTCGACCCGGCCGATCAGTGCGGCCACCTGGGTGTCCTTGGGGCCGTCGATGCCGTCGATGACCAGTCCGCCCGCCGAGGTCTCGTGCACGGTGCGCAGCCGGTCCGGTGGGCGCCGGGGCCGCGGCTTGTGTTGTTTGGGCTGATCCTTGGGTGACGGTGCGGCCTGCTGGTCGGCGGGTGCGGCCTGTTGGCCGTTGGGGTGCTCGTCGGCGCCGACGGGTGGGCCGGCCGGCCGTTGCGCGCGGCGATGGCCACGGCGCCGACCCCGGCGCCGTCGTGGTTTGGCCCGTTCGCCGTCCGACACCCAAGCGATAGTAGCTGCCGTGCCGGTCGGCTCCCGCCACACTCGCCGGTAGCACGCGCACACCGCACATTAGGCTCATCGAACGTGCCCGAAGCTGCTACTGATGCCGAACTGCTAGCCGGCGCGCTGGTCGCGCTGAACCGCCGCGCCGGGGTGCTTCGTGAGCTGGGCCGGGTCTTCGAGGACCACGGACACCAGCTCTACCTGGTCGGCGGTAGCGTCCGCGACGCGCTGCTGGGCAGGCTCACCGAGCACAGCGATCTCGATTTCACCACCGACGCCCGGCCCGAGCAGATGCAGCGGTTCCTCCGGGCCTGGGGCGATGCCATGTGGGACACCGGAATTCAGTTCGGCACCATCGGTGTCGGCAAGGGCGGCGACCGGTTGGAGATCACCACCTTCCGGGCCGACAGCTATGACCAGGTGTCGCGCAACCCGACCGTGGAGTTCGGCGACAATCTCAACGACGACCTGGTGCGCCGCGATTTCACCGTCAATGCCATGGCGGTGCGCATCACCGCCGACGGTCCGGGCGAATTCCACGATCCCCTCGGCGGTTTGGCGGCCGCACGGCGCAAGGTGCTCGATACGCCGTCCGGGCCGGAGGTGTCGTTCGGCGACGATCCGCTGCGGATGTTGCGGGCCGCGCGGTTCGTCTCCCAGCTCGGTTTCACGGTGGCGCCGCGGGTGCTGCAGGCGCTGCTGGACATGGCGCCGCAGCTGGAGCGGATCACCGCCGAGCGGGTCGCGGCAGAGCTCGACAAGTTGTTGCTGGGTGACGATCCGGTCGCCGGGGTCGACGTGATGGTGCAGACCGGGCTCGGCGCGGTGGTGTTGCCCGAGGTCGGCGATATGCGGATGGCCATCGACGAACACCATCAGCACAAGGACGTGTACTGGCATTCGCTCACGGTGCTGCGCCAGGCCATGGATCTCGAAGGCTCTGGAGGCTCAGACATCGGTCCTGACCTGGTGCTGCGCTGGGCCGCCCTGCTGCACGACATCGGCAAACCCGCGACCCGCAGGCACGAATCCGACGGCGGGGTGAGTTTTCACCATCACGAGGTGGTGGGCGCGAAGATGACCCGTAAGCGGATGCGGGCGCTGAAGTACTCCAAACAGATGGTCGACGACGTGTCCCAGCTGGTGTACCTGCACCTGCGGTTCCACGGGTACGGGGACGGCAAGTGGACCGACTCGGCGGTGCGCCGCTATGTCACCGATGCGGGCCCGTTGCTGAGTCGGCTGCACAAACTCGTCCGGGCCGACTGCACCACGCGCAACAAGCGGCGGGCGGCGCGGCTGCAGGCCAACTACGACGATCTGGAGAACCGGATCGCCGAGTTGGCGGCCAAGGAGGATCTGCAGCGGGTCCGGCCCGACCTGGACGGCAACGAGATCATGGAGATCCTCGGCATCCCGGCGGGCCCGCAGATCGGAGAGGCGTGGCGCCACCTCAAGGAGCTCAGGTTGGAGCGGGGTCCGCTGAGCCGCGAGCAGGCCACCGACGAATTGTTGAAATGGTGGAACGCCAGGGGCTGACCGTGCGTCTGAACATGCATGGACTACTGCCTGGGTGACCCGGACGGCTCGGCCACCATGTGGACCGCCGAACCCGCGGTGGACGTGGACGGGGACGGCGCACCCGACGGGATCGGGCTCGATCTCGACGGTGACGGTCGCGCCGACGATGTCATGGCCGACCTGGACCGCGACGGTGTCGCCGAGCATGCGCTGCGCGACCTCGACGATGACGACCGGGCCGAAAGTTACTTCACCGACGACGGTTCGGGCGTCTGGGCGGTCAGCGTGGACCGAACCGGCCAGGTGCGCTGGTTCGATCTGGACGGAGTCGAACGGACCGGGGGGCCGCTGGTCGACTTCGACGGCAACGGCGCGGCCGACGAGCGGCTGCTCGACGCCGACGGCAACGGGCTGGCCGATCGGGTGCTGGCCGGCAACCTGGCCCACGTCGACACCGACGGTGACGGCCGCTGGGACCTCAAACTGGCCGATACCGACGGCGACGGCCGCGCCGACACGGTCGCCTAACTGCGCGAGCGACCGTGTCTGTACACCGCCACGCCGTGCAGCGCGTACATATGGGGTCGCTCGCGGAGCCGAGGGCTCAGCCCCGGCCCGCCCCCGGCGGGCCGGCGAAGGCCTGCGCGATGGTCAGCCACGTCGCGGCATCCTCGCCGACGGCCGTCATGGTCAGCTCGCCCGGCGCCCGCCGCTGGGTGACCAGCATGCAGAAATCCTCGGCCGGGCCCGTCACCCGCTGCCCGGCATCCCGCGGGCCCCAGGCCCATTCGGAACCGTCGGGCGCCCGCAGCTCAACCCGGAACTCCTCGGCCGGGGCGGTCAGCCCGTTGACCGAGTAGGCGAAATCGCGGGTGCGGACGCCGATGTGGGCGATCGAGCGCAGCCGGGCGGTCGCGGGCCGGGTCACACCGAGCGCATCGGCCACGTCCAGGCCGTGCGCCCAGGTCTCCATCAGCCGCGCCGTGGCCATCGACGCCGCGCTCATCGGCGGCCCGAACCACGGCAGCTTGCGGCCGTCGGCGACGCGGCGCAGCTCGTCGTGCAGCCGGGTGCGGGTGCGGCGCCAGTCGGTCAGCAGGTCGGCCGGCGGCGTGCGGGCCAGGTCCTCGGCGGCGGCGTCGACGAAGCCGGTCGGGTTCTGCATCGCCTCGGCCAGCACCGCGCCGAAGGCAGGCTCGTCGGTGATGGCGGTGACCGACACCCGGTCGGTCCACAGCAGGTGGGCGATCTGATGGGCGATGGTCCAGCCGGGGGCCGGGGTGGCGGTCGCCCAGCCGGGCTCGGCCAGGCCGGCCACCAGGGCGTCGAGGTCTTCGCTCTCGGCCCGCAGGTCGGCCACGATCAGCTCCGCTGTCGGCATGCGGGTCAGATTAATCCGGCGGTCAAACCCGGCGGGGGGAGGCCGCGAGTGCGTGCCCGGCCAGCCCGGCGAGGTAGATCGCCGATCCGGCCGCGACCAGCGCCGGGGCCCGCCCGTCGGGGGGGATCACCGCCGCCGACACCGCGATCGCCGCGATGAACGACATCCAGAACAGGGCGTCCTGCACGGTGAACACGTGGCCGCGCAGGGCGTCGTCGACGTCGATCTGCATCGCCGAATCCGCGCACAGTTTCACCAGCTGCCCGGCCGCGCCCAGCAGGCACCCGCACACCAGCATCACCGGTAGCTGCAGCCCGACCGCGACGAGTTGTGCGGCCGCGGCGAACCCGAGCGCACCGTTGGCGGTGGCGTAGCGGCCGATCCGGGCGATCAGGGCGGGGGCGGCGACGGTGGCCGCGAAGGACCCGGTGCCGGTGGCGGCCACGAAGACCACCGCGGTGCCGAGGCCGAGGCCCGCGACGTGGGTCGGGGTGTCGGTGTGGCGGACCATCACCAGCACCACCAGCGTGTTGATCCCGAAGACCATGCGGTGCGCGGCAAGCCCGGTGAGGGTGCCCGCGACGGGCCGCACCGCGACGACGGTCCTGATGCCGTGCAGCCAGCCGGTCGCCACGGCGTAGGCCACCGAGCCGTGGATGGCCCGCTTGCTTTCGTGCGGTCCCAGCACGTGCGGGCCGAACCGCACCGACAGCCACAGCGCGAGCGCGACCGGCGCCAGCACGATGAAGATCACCACCGCCGCACCGGCGTCGTCGGCGCCGAACAGCCACCGCGGCAACAGCATGAAGTTGGCGCCGACGAACGTCGCGAGCGCCCCCGAGGCGGTGGCCACCGAGTTCATCGTCACCACCTGCCCGCGGGGCACCACATCCGGCAGCGCCGCGGAAAGGCCCGATGAGACGAACCGGGTGAACCCGTTGACGATCAGCGCGCCGCACAGGATCGGCACATCGCCCGCGCCCGCGGCCAGCAGCAGCCCGGCCGCCAGGATGAGGATCAGCCGGCCCAGGTTGGCCCCGATCAGCACCAGGCGGCGGTCCCAGCGGTCCAGCAGGGCGCCGGCGAACGGGCCGAGCAGTGAGTACGGCAGGAACAGCACGGCGAACGATCCGGCGATGGCCCACGGCGCCGCTTCGCGCTCGGGATTGAACAGGATCGCACCGGCCAGCCCGGCCTGGAACAGTCCGTCGCCGAACTGGCTGACCACGCGGAGTTCCAGCAGCCTGCGGAACTCGGTCATCCCGCGCAGCGACCGCCAGAGGGCGATGGGCGCGCGAGCGTCGACCATGGAGATCACGTCCTGTTCGGGAGGGCCCTGACAGCCAAGGGCAACCCGATCCACAGTACAAAGCGGGCGAGAAATCCGGCCACGCCTGCGGTTGTTCACCACGCCGGGACGGCGCTGGTGCCATGATGGACGAGTGGCGCAGTCAGAGGATCCGGAGGATTTCATCGCGCCTGCGGCGCATCGGGTCCGTCCGGGCACACTTCTGCTGGCCAACACCGATCTGCTGGAGCCGACGTTTCGGCGCAGCGTCATCTACATCGTCGAGCACAACGCCGGCGGCACCCTGGGTGTGGTGCTGAACCGGCCCAGTGAGACCGCGGTCTACAACGTGCTGCCGCAGTGGGCCAAGCTCACCACCAAACCCAAGACCATGTTCATCGGCGGCCCGGTCAAACGGGACTCCGCGCTGTGCCTGGCGACGCTGCGGGTCGGCATGCAGGCCGACGGTGTGCCGGGCCTGCGCCACGTCCAGGGCCGGATCGTGATGATCGACCTGGACGCCGACCCCGACACGCTGGCCCCGATGATCGAAGGGGTCAGAATTTTCGCGGGCTACTCGGGCTGGACGATCGGTCAGCTCGACGGGGAGATCGAGCGTGACGACTGGATCGTGTTGTCGGCGTTGCCATCCGATGTGCTGATCGAGCCCAGGATCGACCTGTGGGGCCGGGTGCTGCGGCGCCAGCCGCTGCCGATGTCGATGCTGGCGACGCACCCGATCGACGTCAGCCGCAACTGAGCCGGCCGCTCAGTCGAAGGTGATGACGGCCCGCCCGACGATCTCGCCGCGGGCCAGCGCCTGCAGCCGGTCGTTGATGTCGTCGAACCCGACCGTCGTCACGTTGTGCTTGAGCAGCCCGTCGCCGGCCAGGGCGAGCACCTCGGTGAGGTCGGTGTAGTTGCCCCAGAACGATCCGAAGTACGAGCGCTCACCGTTGACGAACGGCAGCAGCGGCAGCTCGACCCGCTCACCCATCAGGCCCACCGAGGTGAGCGCGCCCTCGCGAGCCAGGATGGCGGCGGCCAGCCCGAGCGATTCCGCCGACCCGGCGCAGTCGAGGATCGCATCGGCCTCGCGGCGGCCGGTCAGCCCTTCGAGTTCGTCGCCGACCTGTTCGGCGGTCTTGTCGCGGGTGTTGACCGTGTGGTGGGCGCCGTTGGCCTTGGCGACGGCGAGTTTGTCCTCGCTGCGGGCGAATCCGACGACGGTGGCCCCGCCGCCGAGCAGCCGCGCGTACTGCACGGCGTAGCTGCCGAGGCCGCCGATCCCGTTGACGACGACGGTCCGGCCTGCCCCGAGCGCGCCGGCGTCCTTGAGCTTCTTCATCCCGCGGTAGGGCGTCAGCCCGGCGTCGGTGAGCGGGGCCAGCGTCTCGGCGGTATCGGTGGACACCCCGTTCGACGATCCGGCCGCGATGACGTTGCGGTGTGGCACCGCAACGTATTCGGCGAATCCCCCGGGCGGGCCGAAGCCGATCATCCGGCCCGCCGCGCACAGCTGTTCGTTGCCCTCGCGGCACTGCCTGCAGGTCCCGTCACCCCAGTTCGGCAGCACCACCGCCAGATCGCCCTCCGCGAGCCCGCCGGCCTCGGCGGCTTCGGATCCCAGCCCCACGACCCGCCCGGCGATCTCGTGGCCCGGGATCACCGGGAACGGCAGCGGGCCCGGAAAGTACCCCTCGATGAGCTGAAAGTCGCTGCGGCACATGCCCGCCGCGGCGACCTTGATCAGGACCTCGTCGGGCCGGGGGTCGGGCACCGGGACCTCTTCGAGCCGCAGCGGCTCGTGGTAGGCGTACAGGCGGGCAGCGCGCATCAGCATGGGGACTCCTCGTCGGCTGGTCTGGTGTCGATTGCCAGCCAACCGCGCGCACCGGCCCGGGGCTATCGGATTCCTGCCCGGCTTGTGCCCATTCCGACCGGGCGGATCAGCTGCGTAGGTCGACGAGCTGTTTCGGGGTGGTGCCGAACCGGGTGCGGAACTCCTTGATGAAGTGTGAGGTGCTGGCGTAGCCGACGGCCACCGCGACGCCGGTGACGCTGGCGTCCCGCTCGACGATGAGTTCCCTGGCGCGGTTGAGCCGGGCCTCCTTGACGAAGTTGTACGGCGAGCGGCCGGTCACCTCCCGGAACGTCCGGCTGAACGCCGACGGGCTGAGGTTGGCCTGCGCGGCCAGCAGCGGCACGGTGAGGGGTTCGGCCAGGTTGGCGTCGATGTAGGCCAGGGCCGCCGCGACCGGGTTCCCGGCGAGTTGGTCGGCGGCGAAGTTGCGCATCCTGGGGAACTGTTCGTGCTGCAGCACCCGGTAGACCAGTTCCCGCAGATACAGCGGCGCCAGCACGCTGCGGTCCGAGGCCGTCGACAGCGACCGCAGGAACCGCAGCACGCTGCCGGCCAGATCGTCGTCGAGCGCGGACACCACGCATCCGTCGACGTGGTGTGTGCCGGGCTCGGCGGGGCGCACACCGGGATCGCGCATCGCCGCCGACACCTGGCGCACCAGCGCGGGTTCGATCTGCAGGACCAGCGACAGGAACGGTTCCTCGGGGGTGGCGTCGAGGACCTGGCACTGGAAATGCCGGTGGTCGCGGATCACCAGATAGTTGAACGGGTCGTAGATCACGTGCCGGTCGCCGACCGTGACCGCTTTGCGGCCCTGCGCGACGATGCCGACCGACAGCGAGCCGATCTCCTCCCACTGGCGTTCGGTGGGTTCGGTGAACCGGTAGATCGTCAGCCCGGGCCACAGCCCGGTGTTGGCCCCCGGCCGGTGCGCGAGTGTGGCCAGTTCGACGGTCAGCGCGGACGCCGGCGAGCCGTGCGGGGCGGGAAGGGTGGTGGCAGTCACGGGCCGCACCTCGAGGGTCTCGCCGACGCGCGGAGTGGAATCGGCTGTGGTCAACCGAACAAGTCTGGTGTCAAACCATAGCCGGTCGGACGGCCCGCCGCGGGCGCTTGCGGTTCCGGCTAGCGGGTGTCACTGCAGGACAGCGTGCAGCTCGCGCATGCGCCTGCGCAGCCGGCGCCGGCCTCGCTGCGCGCGACCGCCTTGGCGCTCTGCCAGCAGCCGGCCGCGACGGTGGCGATCGCACCGATGACGCACACCAGGACCACCATCAGCCCGGTCTGCGGGGCGGCCGCCAGGGCCGCGGCGCCACCGGCGGCGAGCATCACCGCGGCCGCGAACTGGGTCGGGGCCACCGACCTCAGAACGGTGCGCACGGGATCACCGGTACGCGGCCTCGTCATCAACCACAGCCCGAGGACGGCGACGACGACGGCGGCGCTCAGACACAGCAGCGCGGCGATCAGCATGCGCCACACAATACGAGGTCCGCGCGGCCGCCGTGGGCCGGGGGAGGGCCGGTCACGGCTACCCCGGAACCCCCAGGAGCTGCGGCAAACCCGGCGCCGGGGGCGGGGCGACGGGTGCCCGAGGCGCGGGTGCGGGCGCTGCGGGCGGGGCCGCCGGGGCCGGGGCGGCGACCTTGAATCCGGACACGATCGCGTCAGCAGACTCGGCGGCCGCCGATACCCCCTGGTTGCCCGCCGAGAAGTTGACCGACAGCGAAACCAGGTACCGGTCGTGGCCCGTGGTCGCGATCACATGCCTGCGCGAGGTGTTGAGCATCTGGCTGTCGGCCCGGTAGCTACCTTCGATGAACGACGACGGGAAACCGTTGAATTCGGCCATCGACATGTCGGTGGCGCGCCAGCCGGTCTGCTGCTGGCTGTCGATGAAGCCGTGACTGATGGCCTCGCGCGGATCGAAATCGCCGGTCAATTTGTAGACCACGACCTGTGCGTTGGGGGTGTAGAGATCGGTGCTGCCGCGGTCGGCGATGACCGCGAAGGCGTCCGGGACGTTCGGATCGGGCACCGTGGACCAGCCCGACGGCATCGGCAGCACGATGCTCAGCGCCCGGAAATCACGGCTGACCTGAGGTTCCATCTTGACGCCCTTGGCCTTGAAGAAGTCGGCGAGGGTGCCCGAGGTGGCCGGGGTGACGGGTTGGGGCACGGGTCGCGGCGCGGCGCCGCGCACACCGGGGGCGGCGGGGACTCCGGCGGTGGCGGGCGGGATTCCGGCGGTGGCCGCGGTGGCGGCCGGTGCGGCGGCCGGGGTGACCGCCGCGGGCTGGGTCACCGTCGCCGGGTTCGGCCCGGGTGGTTGCGGAAACATGGGTTCGGCGGACGCGGTGTGTCCCGCGAGGCCCATGAACCCGGCCAGGCCGGTGGCCACACCCGCTGCCAGAACCCGCCATCGACGGGCGTTCTCGATCATCGCTCGGTCCTTCCCAAACCGTGCGGGCAGTTCTCCCTGCCCTCGCCAGGCGCCGACTGTATCCAGGCTCAGAAGCCTTCCGCCAGTACCTCAATCGACCTGGAACCAACCCCTGACTCGGCCGCGACGCAACCGATATCAAGCCGTGCCCTTGGGGCCGGCAGATGGGCGGTGAGCTGGCCAAACCGTGGCCTTATACCCTGTGTGGCGTGACCGAACCCGCAACCACGCCGTCAGCCGGCGACGCCGACACCCCCAAGCACCGTTACACCGCGGAGCTGGCCGGGCAGATCGAGGGCGCCTGGCAGGAACGCTGGCACGCGCTGGGGACGTTCAATGTCGCCAACCCGGTGGGTTCGCTGGCCGCCGACGACGGGTCCGACGTGCCCGCCGACAAGATGTTCGTCCAGGACATGTTCCCGTACCCGTCCGGCGACGGCCTGCACGTCGGGCACCCGCTGGGCTACATCGCCACCGATGTGTACGCCCGCTTCTACCGGATGACCGGACGCAACGTGCTGCATGCGCTCGGCTTCGACGCGTTCGGGCTGCCCGCCGAGCAGTACGCGGTCCAGACCGGAACCCACCCGCGGACCCGCACCGAGGCCAACATCGTCAACTTCCGTCGTCAGCTGGGCCGGCTGGGCCTCGGCCACGACACCCGGCGCAGCTTCGCCACCACCGATGTCGACTTCTACAAGTGGACGCAGTGGATCTTCCTGCAGATCTACAACGCGTGGTTCGACCCGGCGCTGGGCCGGGCCCGCCGCATCGACGAGCTGGTGGCCGAGTTCGATTCGGGGGCACGTACTCCGGCGGACGGGCGGGACTGGTCGGAGCTCGACGCGGCCGGCCGGGCCGACGTCGTCGACTCCTACCGGCTGGTGTATCGCGCCGATTCGATGGTGAACTGGTGCCCGGGGCTGGGCACCGTGCTGGCCAACGAGGAGGTCACCTCGGACGGGCGCAGCGACCGGGGAAACTTCCCGGTCTTCCGGAAACGGTTGCGCCAGTGGATGATGCGTATCACCGCCTACTCGGATCGGCTGCTCGACGATCTGGACCTGCTGGACTGGCCGGACAAGGTCAAGACCATGCAGCGCAACTGGATCGGGCGCTCGACCGGCGCGCAGGTGCACTTCGCGACCGAGGCCGGCGACATCGAGGTGTTCACCACGCGTCCCGACACCCTGTTCGGTGCGACCTACATGGTGCTGGCGCCCGAGCATCCGCTGGTCGAACGGCTCACCGCCGAGTCGTGGCCCGACGGTGTGGACGCGCGGTGGACCTACGGCGCGGATTCGCCCGCCGAGGCCGTCACCGCCTACCGGGCTGCGATCGCCGCGAAATCGGACCTGGAACGCCAGGAGAACAAGACCAAGACCGGGGTGTTCCTGGGCGCCTACGCGGTCAATCCCGTCAACGACCAGCGCATCCCGGTCTTCATCGCGGACTATGTGCTGGCCGGCTACGGCACCGGGGCGATCATGGCGGTGCCCGGTGGCGACCAGCGGGACTGGGACTTCGCGACGCAGTTCGGCCTGCCGATTGTGGAAGTCGTTGCCGGTGGCGATATTTCGGAAGGCGCCTACAACGGTGCCGGCACCATGGTCAACTCCGGTCACCTGGACGGGTTGTCGGTGGATGACGCGAAGGTCGCGATCGTCAACCGCCTGGAGACCGACGGCCGCGGGCAGGCCCGCATCGAGTACAAGCTGCGGGACTGGCTGTTCGCCCGTCAGCGCTACTGGGGTGAGCCCTTCCCGATCGTCTACGACGCCACCGGCCGGGCCCACGCGTTGCCGGAATCGGCTCTGCCGGTGGAGCTTCCGGATGTCTCGGACTATTCACCGGTGCTGTTCGACCCCGACGACGCCGACAGCGAACCGTCGCCGCCGCTGAACAAGGCCACCGAATGGGTGCATGTCGACCTCGATCTCGGTGACGGCCTGCAGACCTACACCCGCGACACCAACGTCATGCCGCAGTGGGCCGGCAGCTCCTGGTACGAGCTGCGTTACACCGATCCGCACAACCAGGACGAGTTGTGCGCCAAGGAGAACGAGGCCTACTGGATGGGCCCGCGGCCCGCCGAGCACGGCCCCGACGATCCCGGTGGCGTCGACCTGTACATCGGTGGCGTCGAACACGCCGTACTGCACCTGCTCTACGCGCGGTTCTGGCACAAGGTGCTCTACGACCTGGGCCACGTGTCCTCGCGCGAGCCCTACCGCCGGCTGGTCAACCAGGGCTACATCCAGGCGTTCGCCTACACCGACCCGCGGGGGTCCTATGTGCCCGCGGCCGAGGTGGTCGAGCGGGACGGCAGCTTCTACTGGCCGGGCCCGGACGGTGAGGTGGAGGTCAATCAGGAGTTCGGCAAGATCGGCAAGAGCCTGAAGAACTCGGTGTCCCCCGACGAGATCTGCGACAACTACGGGGCCGACACCCTGCGGGTCTATGAGATGTCGATGGGCCCGCTGGAGGCGTCGCGGCCGTGGGCGACCAAGGACGTCGTCGGCGCGCACCGGTTTCTGCAGCGGGTGTGGCGCAGCGTGGTCGACGAGACCACCGGGCTCACCCACGCCGCCCAGCACGCGGCGCTGGACGAGCCGACCCTGCGGATCCTGCACCGCACCATCGCCGGGGTCACCGAGGACTATGCGGCGTTGCGCAACAACACGGCCGCCGCCAAGCTCATCGAGTACACCAACCACCTCACCAAGGAGGGGGTCTCGGCCCGCGCCGCGGTCGAGCCGTTGGTGTTGATGGTCGCCCCGCTGGCGCCGCACCTGGCCGAGGAACTGTGGAAGCGGCTGGGCCATGACACCTCGCTGGCGCACGGCCCGTTCCCGCAGGCCGATCCGCGCTACCTGGTGACCGATACGGTCGAACTCCCGGTTCAGGTCAACGGCAAGGTGCGGGGCAAGTTCACCGTCGCGGCCGACGCCGACAAGGCGGCCATGGAGGCCGCGGCCCTGGCCGACGAGAAGGTGCTGGCGTTCCTGGCCGGGGCCACCCCCAAGAAGGTGATCGTGGTGCCCGGCCGGCTGGTCAACCTCGTCGTCTAGCCGTGATTTCGGCGCGTCGGGTAACGCTGACCGTTACTGGACGCACCGAAATCACCCGGGGCGGACCACGATCTCGTGCACGTGGCCGTCCGGCGGGGTGGTGACCGCGGTGGCCACCAGCCCGGCGACGGTCTCCGGGCGCAGGAAGCGGGCCGGGTCGTAGTCCTTGTCCTCATAGGCGACCAGGGCGCGCTGCATCTCCGAATCGGTGCGGCCGGGGAAGATCGAGGTCACCCGCAGCGACGGTTCGTCGGCGCGCAGCGAGTCGGCGAAGGCCCGCAGCGCGAACTTGCTGGCCGAATAGGACGCCATCCCGGCCGAAACCGTCCGGCCGGCACCGGAATTGATGAACACCACATGTCCGCGGGCGGCAAGCAGGGCCGGCAGCAGGGCCAGGGTAAGGGCCACCGCCCCGGTCACGTTGACCTCGAAGCTGGCCCGCCACTCGTCGGCGCTGGACTCGGCGACCCGGCCCGGGTAGATCACCCCGGCGTTGTGCACCAGCACGTCGAGTTCGGCCAGCACCTCCGCGGCGGATTCGATCGAGTCGGGGTCGGTGAGGTCGAGCGGCCAGGTGGGCGCACCGAGGCGTTGGGCGAGCTCATCGAGATGCCCGGACGGCCGCCCGGCCAGCAGCAGGGTGTGGGTGGGTGCGAGCGCGGCGGCGATGGCCGATCCGATCCCGCCGCCCGCCCCGGTGATCAACGCAGTCGGCATCCGGCAACCGTACCGAGCGCATACCGACCTGCAACTTCGGGCTTGGCGTCGCATGATGGAGGCGATGCCGGCCGATCCCAGTTTCGCCCCGACCCAACTCGCCGCCCGCGCGGCCTACTTGCTGCGCGGCAATGACCTCGGGACCATGACCACCGCGGCGCCGCTGCTCTACCCGCACATGTGGAGTTGGGACGCGGCGTTCGTGGCGATCGGGCTGGCCCCGCTGAGCGTCGAGCGGGCGGTGGTCGAGCTGGACACGCTGTTGTCGGCGCAGTGGCGCAACGGGATGATCCCGCACATCGTGTTCGCCAACGGTGTCGACGGCTACTTCCCGGGCCCGGCGCGCTGGGCTACCTCGGCGCTGGCGGCCGACGCGCCGCGCACCCGCCACACCTCCGGGATCACCCAGCCGCCCGTGCACGCCATCGCCGTGCAACGCATCCTGGACCACGCCAAGACCAGAGGCCGGTCGACCCGTGCGGTGGCCGCGGCGTTCCTGGACCGGCGCTGGGCGGATCTGGTGCGCTGGCACCGCTGGCTGGCCGAGTGCCGCGATCAGGACGGCCGGGGCCGGATCACGCTCTACCACGGCTGGGAGTCGGGTATGGACAACTCGCCGCGCTGGGACAGCGCCTACGCCAACGTGGTTCCCGGCCCGGTGCCCGAGTACCAGCGCGAGGACAACGCCATCGTCACCGATGCCAGCCAGCGGCCGTCGGATCTGGAGTACGACCGGTACCTGTGGCTGCTGGAGGAGATGAAATCGGTTCGCTACCAGGATGATCTGCTGCCCAAGGTGATGAGCTTCGCGGTGCAGGACGTGTTCGTCTCGGCGATCTTCTCGGTGGCCTGCCAGGTGCTGGCCGAGATCGGCGAGGACTACCAGCGTCCGCTCGCCGACGTTCGCGACTTGTACGCCTGGGCCGAGCGGTTCCGCGCCGGTGTCGTCGAGACTGCCGACCAACGTACCGGGGCGGCAAGGGATTACGATGTGCGCGCCGGTCGGTGGGTGGCCACCGAGACCGTCGCGCAGTTCGCGCCGCTGCTGTGCGGCGGGCTGCCGCACGAGCGCGAGCGGGCCCTGCTGCGGCTGATGGAGGGTCCGCGGTTCTGTGGGCACCCGGATCTGCGGTACGCGCTGATCCCGTCGACGTCGCCGGTGTCACGCGATTTCCGGGCCCGCGAGTACTGGCGCGGGCCGGTGTGGCCGGTGATGACCTGGCTGTTCTCCTGGTGTTTCGCCCGGCGCGGCTGGGCCGAGCGGGCGTTGACGCTGCGGCGCGAGGGCCTGCGCCAGGCCAGCGACGGCACCTTCGCCGAATATTACGAGCCGTTCACCGGCGAGCCGCTGGGCAGCATGCAACAGTCCTGGACCGCGGCGGCCGTCCTCGACTGGCTGGGGTAGCGGCGGTTATTCGCACCCGGTCGGGGCGATGGGAGAGTGCGCGGACTCCTCGCCGTCGTGCCCGCCGTCCTGGCCCTGGCCGGCCAGCCGCTCCAGCGGGGCGAGCGCCTTGGCCAGGGTTTCGAGGTCCTCGGCGCTGAGCCTGGCGAGCCGGGTGGCCAGATCGGCGCGCCGGGCGGCCAGCGATTCGCGGTGCTGGACCAGGCCCCGTGGCGTCACGTCGACCAGGACGGCACGCAGGTCGGAAGGGTCGCGGGAGCGTTTGACCAGGCCGAGCTTCTCCAGCCGGCGGATCGCGACGGTGGTGGTGGGGGTGCGGACCCGCTCGCGCGCGGCCAGTTCGGTCATCCGGATCGGCCCCTGGTCGAGCAGGGTGAGCAGGATCGACAACTGGGCCAGGGTGAGCTCCCCGGCGGTCCCTTTGTGGGTGTCGCCGCGGCGCAGCACCGAGAAAACCTTGGAGAGCACCCGTTGCAGTTCCCCAGCCAGCTCTGTGACCTGGGATTCGGTCTCCACCATAATTCGCTAGTCTAACCTGTCTGGTTCTGTCACGATGACACGTTGCTCGTTTCGCGCGCCCATGTCGGCCCGGAACAGGTCGGATCAGAGCACCTGTGACAGGAATCGGCGCAGCCGGTCGGTCTCGGCGGCGTCGAAGATCTGGTCGGGCGGGCCGGACTCGACGACCTTGCCGTGGTCCATGAACACCACCGAATCGGCCGTGGAGCGGGCGAACCCCATCTCGTGGGTGACCGCGACGATGGTCATCCCGTCGCCGGCCAGATCGGCGATCAACGTGAGAATGCCCTTGACCAGTTCGGGGTCCAGCGCCGAGGTGGCCTCGTCGAAGAACATCACCTGGGGTGCCATCGCGAGGGCCCGGGCGATCGCGACACGTTGCTGCTGGCCGCCCGACAGCGTGGCCGGCCGCACATCGGCCTTGTGCCGCAGGCCGACTCGATCCAGCTGGGCCAAGCCGAGCTCGCGCGCCGCGTCGGCGCCGAGCCCTTTGAGCTTGCGCGGGCCCAGCGTGACATTGTCGAGCACGGTGCGGTGCGGGAACAGGTTGAACTGCTGGAACACCATGCCGATCCGCTGCCGCAACAGATCCGGATTGTCGGTCAGCACCGAACGCCCGTCCAGCAGGATGTCGCCGCGGTCGGGTTCGTACAGCCGGTTCAAGGTGCGCAGCAGCGTCGACTTCCCCGATCCGGACGGCCCGATGACGGCGGTCGTCGTCCCGGCGGGAACGTCGAGCTCCACGCCGCGCAGCACCGCGTTCGGCCCGAACGACAGATGAATATCGTTGGCCGCCAAGGATACCGGTTCCGGAGCCGACATCAGATCATCTCCTGGGTGGCGGTGGGCGACAGCGGGTCATCCTCCTCGGCCGGTGGCCGGCCCTTGCGCAGGCGGTTGTCGATGTAGTTCACCAGGTGGGTCAGCGGGATCGTCAGGATCAGGTAGAACAGGCCCGCCGCCACCAGCGGTGACAGATTTCCGGTCTGCGCGTTGAGGTCACGGCCCACCTGGAACAGCTCGCGCTGGTTGGCGATCAGGCCGAGGAAGTACACCAGCGAGGACGCCTTGAGCAGCGAGATGAACTGGTTCACCAGCGCGGGCAGCACGCGGCGCACCCCCTGCGGAACCACCACAAGGCGCATCGACGAGGTGTAGCTGAAGCCCAGCGCCCGCGACGCCTCCAGCTGCCCGGCCTCGACGCTCTGGATGCCGGAGCGGAAGATCTCCCCGATATAGGCCGCCGCCATCAGCCCCAGTGCCGCGATGCCCAACGGGTAGGGGTTGTTGCCGGTGAGCGATCCGACCACCGGGCCGATGCCCAGCCCGATCAGCAGGATGATGACCACCTCGGGCAGGCCGCGGAAGATGTCGGTGTACACCCGCGCCGGCCAGCGCAGCCACGCCGACCGCGAGATGCCCGCCACCGCAAGTCCCATCCCGAGCAGCAGGCCGATGATGCCCGCGGACACGGTCAGGATCAGGGTGTTGGGCAGGCCGGTCTTGAGCAGATCGGGGATGGCCTGCTTGTAGAGCTCCCAGTCGCCGAACGAGTCGGCCAGTTGCGCCAGTGTGGATTTGGGTGCCGCGGCGTCGGTGGCCGGCTTGTCCTGGCTTGCCGCGATCGCGTCGAAGTCGGGCAGCTGGGGTACGGGTGCGGCCTTGGAGCCGGGTTTCCACCCTGGCGGAAGGGCGCGCGGCACCCAGTCCGAGTACAGCCGGGACCAGGTGCCGTCGGCGATGACCGCGTCGAGCCCGGAGTTGAGCGCGTCGATCAGCGGCCGGTTCTCCTTGGCCACCGCCCAGGCCACGAAATTGTCCAGGCTGAACGTGTTTTCGATGATCTGGGCCGGATCCCCCGGCTGCACGGTCCCCGAGGCCTGCTGCGACGGTGCCACCCAGGCGTCGATCTGGCGGGTCTTGAGGCTCGCGTAGACGGTGTTGTAGTCCGGGTACTTGACCGGCTCCAGGTGCAGCGTGTCGATGACGTAGGCCTCCTGGACGGTGCCCTGCACGACGCCGATCCGCTGGCCGGGGGCGAGCTTGTCGAAGCCGGTGATGGCGGAGCCGGAGGGCACCACGAGGGAGAAGTAGCCGAAGTCGTAGCCGTTGGTGAATCCGACGGTGCGGCGCCGGGCGTCGGTGGTCGTGATCGACGACGACGCGACGTCGAAGCGTCGCGATGCGGTCTGGGCCAACAGTCCGGAGAACTCGGTGCCGACGAAGTTGACCCGCAAGCCGAGCTTGTCGGCGACGGCCCGCAGCACCTCGTTGTCGAAGCCGGTGAACTGGCCTGCCGAGTCGATGCAGATGCTGGGCGGCGCGTCCGACAGCGTGCCGACGGTGAGCACCCCAGGAGTGGCGAGCCCCAGTCGGTCCGGCTGGATCGAGTCCAGCGGTGCCACGGTCGGGGTGGTGTATTTGTCGGCGCCGGGACCGGTGGCCGCCGCGGCCAGGTTGGTGGGCAGCGCGCTGGCGCTGTCCACCCCCGGCGGCGAACACTGGTCGACGTCGGCGCCCGCCGGGCCGGCGAGCACCAGCCCCATGACGATCAGGATCGACGCCACCAGCGCGGCACAACGTCTGAGGCTCATCTGATGGAACCTAGTGGTTGGCCGCATGCCGGGATGTGGTTCGGCTCACGGGGACCGCAAATCACCGAACACTCCGCGCCTGGTGAGTTCGGCGATCATCACCTTGGCCATGAGCTCGGAGCGTTCGCAGCAGACCCGGCGGGCGGCGTCGGGGTCGCGAGCATGGATGGCTTCGGTCTCCTCCTCGTAACCCTCGAGGAAGTCGGCCTTGGCCCTCGGATAGGTCAACCAGAAGTCCGACGGGGCGAAGGATTTCCCGGCCCGGATGGTGGCCTGCAGCCGGGGACCGGCGTATTCGTCGTTGATGGCGTCGCGGAACACCCAGCACGCCTCCTGGAAGGACCGGGTGTCCTTGGTGGCCCGGATGGTACGCAGCGTCTCGTCGAGGTGGGCCAGGATGCGTGGGGTCGGGTTGGCCGCGCAGCGGGCCGAGGCGATGCCGTTGAGCAGGCCGTAGAGCTCGTGGTGCTCGGCGACGGCGGCCTCGTCGAAGCGCGAGACGAAGGCGCCGCGGTGATACCGGGTGGACAGGATGCCGTCGTGCTCCAACTGCACGACGGCCTCCTGGATCGGTACCCGGCTCAATCCGAGATCGCGGACGATCTCGTTGCGGTCGATCCGGTCACCGCTGCGGAGCTTGCCCGTCATCACCAGGTTGATGATGTAGGTGACAACCTGGTCTTTTTCCTTCAGCCCGTACTTCTTCGGCACCCTGCTGCGGCCCCCCTGCGGTGATGGCGATGCGCAAGTTTCTCATGGGATCGCGCGTCGGGTGACCGGAGTCAGCGCCGAATGTCGGCCGGGTTCAGGCCGGCCCCGCCGCGCGGCCATCCCGCCACCGGCACAGCGCTTCTGCCGCGGTCAGGTCGTAATCCGGCCCGTTGATCCCGACGGTGAGGATGGTGACGCCGAGGTCAGCCAGCGCGTCGGCCTCGGCCAGCATCGCGTCGATGCCGCCGGACTCCTGGACTCCGGCCGAGCGCTCGACGGTCGCGGCGTCGCGGCCGACGGTGCCGCAGTGCTCGGCGAGCACCTCGGCCTTGCCCGGATAGGTGGTGCGGTCGACGAACGCGTGCCAGATGTGGGCGTGTTCGGCCACCAGGCGCAGGGTCTTGCGTTCACCCTGCCCGCCGATCAGGATCGGGATCTCCCGGGTGGGTGCGGGGTTGAGCTTGGCCAGCCGGGCGCTGATCCGGGGCAGCGCCTGCGCCAGATCGTCGAGGCGCCCGCCCGCGGTGCCGAACTCGTAGCCGTACTCGTCGTAATCCTTCTGCTTCCAACCCGATCCGATGCCGAGGATGAGCCGGCCGTCGGAGATGTGGTCGACGGTGCGGGCCATATCGGCCAGCAGCTCGGGGTTCCGGTAGGAATTGCAGCTGACCAGGGCGCCGATCTCGATGCGTGAGGTCTGCTCGGCCCACGCGCCGAGCATGGTCCAGCATTCGTAGTGCGCGCCGTCGGGATCGCCGTAGAGCGGGAAGAAGTGGTCCCAGTTGAAGGCGATGTCGACGCCGAGGTCTTCGGCGCGGCGGACCGCGTCGCGGATGTGGCGGTAGGTGGGGGAGTGTTGCGGCTGCAGTTGGACGCCGATGCGAATGGGATAGGTCACAGCACAACCGTACGTTTCATCAGACCCCGATATTCCCGTCCTGCTTCCACACCGCGACCACCGCGGGGCGGGCCGGTGAGTCGGCCCCGCCGGGCCAGTGCGACAGCGGCTTCTCCACGCTGTAGTCGTCGCCCTCGCCCGGATGCTGCACGCACACCGTGACCAGGTTGTCGGTCACCACCGGCCCGCAGGTCTCGGCGCCCACCGGCACGGTCAGGAACTGTTTGGTCTCACCACGATTCGGCCCGTCGAGGGCCACCGCGAACAGGCCGTCGTTGGAATCCAGCGCGTTCCCGTCGGTGGAGATCCACAGGTTGCCGTGGTTGTCGAAGGCCAGGTTGTCCGGGCAGGAGATCGGGCTGACCTTGGTTTTGTCGAACCCGGCGAAGTAGGTGTCGGCCACCTTCGGGTCACCGCACACCAGCAGCAGGTCCCAGGTGAAATCGGTGCCGGCGTGGTTGTCGGTGATCTCCAGGATCTGGCCGTTCTTGTTCTCGTTGCGCGGGTTGGCGGCGTCGACGGGCGCCTTGCCCTCGGTGCCGCGCTTGTCGTTGTTGGTGAGGGCGACGTACAGCTTGCCGGTGTGTGGGTTGGCCTCGAAATCTTCGGGGCGGTCCATCTTGGTCGCACCGGCCTTGTCGGAGGCCATCCGGGTGAACACCGCGACCTCCTCTGCGGTGACGCCGTCGACCAGGGATTCGGCGGCCCCGTCCGGACCGGACTTCAGCAGCGGGATCCAGGTGCCTGCCCCGGAGAAGGAGCCTTTCGACGGCAGCTTGCCGGACCCGTCGATCTCGCCGGCCGGGATGTCGCTGGTCAGCTTCGCGACGTAGAGCGTGCCCTCGTCCAGGATCGTCATGTTGTGGGCCATGGCGGCCGGCTCGGTCCCCGGTTGGATCTTCTTGGCCGAGACGAATTTGTACATGTAGTCGAAGCGTTCGTCGTCGCCGGTGTAGGAGACGACGGTGCCGTCGTCGGTGACGTAGATGTTGGCCGATTCGTGTTTGAAGCGGCCCATCGCGGAGTGTTTGACGGGTGTGGACGCGGGATCCCACGGGTTGATCTCGACGACGTAGCCGAACCGGTTGGCCTCGTTGGGCGTCTTGGTCAGATCGAACCGGGGGTCGAAGTCCTCCCACTTGAGTTCCGAGGGTTCGATGGCGATGCCGTAGCGGTCGAACCGGTCGGCGTCCACCGGCTTGGGTTGTGGGCTGCCCTCGGCCGCACCGAACCGGCTGTTGAAGTTCTCTTCGCCGGAAAGCACTGTGCCCCAGGGAGTTACTCCGCCCGAGCAGTTGTCGAAGGTGCCTGCCACCCTACGCCCGGTCGGGTCGGCGGCGGTCTTGACGAAATCGGTTCCCGCGGCGGGCCCGGTCAGGGTGAACGGGGTATCGGCGGTGATGCGCCGGTTGTAGCGGCCCATCACCGGTTTGAGCGCACCGTCGGGGGAGCGCTCGACCTCGACGACCCCCATGCCGACCGCGGCGATCTCGATGTCGAACTGCTCACGGGTGGGGGCGTCGGGGTTGTAGCCGGGGAACATGAACTGCGGCGTGACGTACTCGAAGTTGGTGACCAGCAGGAAGCGGCCGTCCTGGCCGGGAACCGGCATGAGCGCCGCGAAGTCGTTGTTGAAGCCGAACTGTTTGCGCTGGGCGTCGGCGGTCTGCTTGGCGAGGTCGAACGCCGGCGCATCGGGCAGCACCGGGTCGCCCCAGGCGATCACCACCTGCTGCCGGTAGCCGCCGGGGATCACCACGGCGTCCTCGGTGTTGGGTGCCACCGCGTCGAACTTCATGCCGGGCGGTGTCTCGGTGGCCGCGGCCGCGTTGGACGGCTCCGCCGCGGGTGGCTGGTCTTCGGTGCCGCACGCGGCCAGCACCGACCCGGCGCCGACGGCCAGCACGGTGACGCCCGCCGCCTGCAGCACCGAGCGGCGCGACATCCGCGCCACGATGTCACCGAAATACTCGTTGTTGCTGGTGTTGGGAGCGGGTTTCGAACACGCGTCACCGCACCGGTAGCGGCAGGTGATGTGCTGGCGGGACGAGGTTCCACCGTGGCTGACAAGGAGATTCAACGGTACAAGCGCCATGCGCGCAGATCCTTCCGCTCGAATACCGGCCGAGGGCTGGTCGACCGGTCCGGCGGAAACCTACGGGAGTTTGGCAATCAGTTGTGAACAGGACGGTGAACGGCCGGCAACGGAGTCGGCCGCGCCCGGTCTCATCCGTCGAGGATGCCGCGCAGGATCGCCACCAGTGCGGCCGGCTGATCGCCCTGCACCGAATGCCCGGAGCCGGCGACCACGTGGGTGCGCCGGAAGCCGGGCGCGGTCGCGGCGAACTGCTCGGCGTCGGCGTCGTTGACGAAGAACGAGTCGGCGCCCCGGATCAGCGTGGTGGGCATGGTGACGGCGGGCACGTCATCCCAGAGTCCTTCAAATCCTTCGCCTTTGCGGAACGAGTCGTACCGCCACGCCCAGCTGCCGTCGTCGAGTTGCCTGGAGTTGTGGAACACGCCGCGGCGCAACGAGTTCGGATCGCGGTTCGGGGCGGCGGCGATGGTCACGTCGAGCATCGCCTGAAACGACGGAAAGGTCCGCTCCTCGCGCACCAGGGCTACGGTGCCCATCTGGGCCTTGGTCATCTCGGTGTGGCGCTCCGGGGCCGAGGGGGTGACGTCGACCAGGGCGAGCTCCGGGATCAGTGCGGGTTCGGTCACGGCGATCCGCAGTGCGGTCAATCCGCCCAGCGACATCCCGACCATCAGGCGCGGCCGCGGGGCGTGCTCGCGCAGCACCGGAATCAGGCTCTGGGCATTGAGTTTCGGCCCGTAGTCGCCGTCGTCGCGCCAGGCGCTGTGGCCGTGCCCCGGCAGATCGATCGCCAGCGCGGGCTCGCCGAGCCCGAGGATCACGGTGTCCCAGGTGTGGGCGTTCTGGCCGCCGCCGTGCAGGAACACCACCCGCGGGGGTTCGGCGCCGAACCTCAGCGCGCTGACCGGGCCGTGCTCGATGCGTTGCACCGGGGGAATCGCCTCGGCCCCGATCTGCTCGGCGTTCTCATGCAGCAGCCCGAACTCGTCGAGGCCGGGGAGTTCGTCGTCGGAGACCATGACTTCCGACCATACCCACAGCGATTTGTGGAGTCTTACCCGCGCTGGACGCGGCTAAGACTCCACAAATCGCGGGGAACTAGCTCTCGATGAAGGTCTCCAGCTGCGCCCGGGCGACGTCGTCGGGCAGCTGCTTGGGCGGGCTCTTCATCAGGTAGGCCGAGGCCGGGACGATCGGGCCGCCGAGGCCGCGGTCCTTGGCGATCTTGGCCGCGCGCACCGCGTCGATGATGACGCCCGCCGAGTTGGGCGAGTCCCACACCTCGAGCTTGTACTCCAGGTTCAGCGGCACATCGCCGAACGCGCGGCCCTCCAGGCGGACATAGGCCCATTTGCGGTCGTCGAGCCAGCCGACGTGGTCGGACGGGCCGATGTGCACATCCTTGGTGTTGAACTCGCGCTGCAGGTTGGAGGTGACGGCCTGGGTCTTGGAGATCTTCTTGGACTCCAGCCGGGAACGCTCGAGCATGTTGAGGAAGTCCATGTTGCCGCCGACGTTGAGCTGCATGGTGCGGTCGAGCTGCACGCCGCGGTCCTCGAACAGCTTGGCCATCACCCGGTGCGTGATGGTGGCACCGACCTGGCTCTTGATGTCGTCGCCGACGATCGGGACGCCGGCGTCTTCGAACTTCTTGGCCCACACCGGGTCCGAGGCGATGAACACTGGCAGCGCGTTGACGAAGGCGACACCCGCGTCGATCGCGCACTGGGCGTAGAACTTGTCGGCCTCTTCGGAGCCGACGGGCAGGTAGGAGACCAGGACGTCGACCTCGGCGTCCTTGAGGGCCTTGACCACGTCGACCGGATCGGTGTCGGACACCTCGATGGTGTCGGCGTAGTACTTGCCGATGCCGTCGAGGGTCGGGCCGCGCTGCACCGTCACATTGGTCGGCGGCACGTCGGCGATCTTGATGGTGTTGTTCTCGGACGCGAAGATGGCCTCGGACAGGTCGAAGCCGACCTTCTTGGCGTCCACGTCGAACGCGGCCACGAACTTCACGTCACGGACGTGGTACGGGCCGAACTTCACGTGCATCAGGCCGGGCACGGTGGTGTTCTCATCGGCGTTGTAGTAGTACTGCACGCCCTGCACCAGGGACGATGCGCAGTTGCCGACGCCGACGATGGCGACCCGGATCTCTCCTGCGTGCTCAGACATGGACGGTCTCCTTAACTCAAATTCGGTACTGCTCGGCTTAGGCCTGCGCCTAGGTCTTCTCCGGGCGCCCTTGGCCCAGTCGTTCTGCCGCGATCAATTCGTTGAGCCAGTTCACTTCTCGTTCGCTGGACTCCAGCCCCAACTGGTGGAGCTGGCGGGTGTAGCGGTCGAAAGAACTGCTGGCCCGCGCCACGGCTTCGCGCAGACCTTCCCGGCGTTCCTCTACCTGGCGACGGCGCCCCTCCAAGATCCGCATCCTGGCCTCGGCCGGGGTGCGGTTGAAGAAGGCGAGGTGAACCCCGAAGCCGTCGTCGGAGTAGTTCTGGGGTCCGGTGTCGGCGACCAGTTCGGCGAACCGCTCCTTGCCGGCGTCGGACAGTTGATACACCCGGCGCGCGCGGCGCACCTTGGTGGCACCCTGCGGTGCGGCGTCCTCGACGATCAGCCCGTCGGCCTGCATGCGGCGCAGTGCCGGATACAGCGATCCGTAGGAAAACGCCCGAAACGCCCCCAGGAGACCTGTCAGTCGCTTTCGCAGCTCGTAGCCGTGCATGGGCGATTCGAGCAGAAGGCCCAGGATGGCGAGCTCCAGCACCGAAATCACCCCTTTCGACAGATCGGATGGAATTGATCGCTACGACGGGTCAACACCTCGTGCAACTGTATCGCGCCGATATATTGAGTGCCAAGTGGAGTTGCCAAAGTGCACACTTTGTCACCGCGGTTCAGGGATTCACGGGCCAGATCGCCTTCGTGGTGCCGTCCGGGTAGAGCTCGATGCGCCCGACGCCGAAGTCGCTGTTGGCGATGATCTCGACGTTGACCAGGTCCGGGGTCGCGGGATCCTCGGATGCGGTGATCCGCAGCCAGGTGTCGGTGACGTCGCCCCGTTTCATCCCGACGGTCTCGGGAGCCCCGCGCAGGACGCCGAGCGTCTTCTCGTAGTCGAACTTCGCCAGGTCGACCAGCTTGTCCTCGCTGTCCACGGTGCTGGCCGGGCCGTCGACGTCACCCCAGCCGCCCCGGTAGTCGTAGTCGACCTTGCGCCGGTTGTCCTGGGGGTCGGGCCGGTACAGCGAGGCCCAGTCCTGCCGGATGTCGAGTTCGTAACCCATGGTGTTGCCGAACTTGTGCTGCATCTGCTGGAACAGTCCGGTGAAGCCGTTGAGCGATTGCAGCTGCCGCGGCGGGGCCAGCACCTCGGCCGCGATGCCGTCGGGCTGCGCGCCGGGATCCTCGCGACCACCGCCCGGCGCGGACGCCCCGCCGAACAGTCCCCAGCCGATTCCGACGCCGAGCACCACCAGCACGGCGCCCGCCGCGGCGCGCAGGCCCCAGCCCGGTCCCGTGGCGCGGGCCCGCTGCGGCTTGGGCTCGGACAGGGTCGGCAGCCGGACCGGGGCGTTGGAGTTCTGCAGATCGGCCACGAGGGCGGCCAGATCGCCCAGCGTGGTGGCGCTGGTGGCCGCGCTCACCCGCTGCCGGTGCTCCTCCATGGACAGCTGGCCCTCGCTCATCGCGCTGTCGAGCACTTTGCAGGTGTCTTCGCGGTCGCTGTCTTTGGCCCGCGTAACCGATGTCTGCCGGGTTACCACGCCGATGATCGTATGAGCTGTGTCGCGGTCGCGCCTCGGTCCGCAGAGCCCCGACGTACTCTGGTGATCGTGCGATTGCAGAGACAGGTGGTGGACTACGCGCTTCGGCGCCGGTCCCTGCTGGCCGAGGTGTATTCCGGGCGAACCGGCGTCTCGGAGGTCTGCGATGCCAACCCCTATTTGCTGCGTGCCGCGAAGTTCCACGGAAAACAGAGCTCGGTGATGTGCCCGATCTGCCGTAAGGAGCAGCTGACGTTGGTGTCGTGGGTATTCGGCGAACACCTGGGGCCGGTGTCGGGCTCGGCGCGCACGGCCGAGGAGCTGGTTCTGTTGGCAAGTCGCTACGACGAGTTTGCGGTGCACGTGGTGGAGGTATGTCGAACCTGCAGTTGGAACCATCTGGTCAAGTCGTATGTGCTCGGCGCTCCTCGCCCCCCGAAGGCGCGCGGTACTCGAAACACGCGCAAGTCCGCGCGTACGGCCAGTGAATAGCGAAGGGCGCCACGGCCGGTCAGCTGACGACGTCCGTGATGCTGCCGGCCGTCTCGGGGCCCGGCAGAACCGCCCACCCGCACGCGAGAACCGTCCGCCCGCCCCCGTGCACCCTGCGGCCGGGCGCGAGCAGCGGCCCCCGACCCGGTCGCCGGCTCCGCCCGACGACCGGTTGACCGCCGTGCTGCCGCCGGTGCGCGACGGGCAGCCGGCACCCCTCGACGTCGTGCGGGCCGCGCTGCAGGGCACCCCGCCGCCCAAGCCGCCGCCACCACCGCCGCCCGGCGGTGGCGGCCCGTCCGGCGGCGGCCCCCAGGCGCCGCGGCCGGGCAAGCAATTCCACATCAACTGGAAGTGGGTGCGGCGCGGCGCGATCGCCGCGGTGGTGGCCATGGTGCTGTTGCCGATCGTGACCTTCGGCATGGCCTACCTGATCGTCGAGGTGCCGCAGCCGGGCGATATCCGGACCGCGCAGGTGTCGACGATCCTGGCCAGCGACGGCAGCGAGATCGCCAGGATCGTGCCGCCGGAAGGCAACCGGATCGACGTCAAGATCGATCAGATCCCCGAGCACGTCCGCGATGCGGTGATGGCCGCCGAGGACCGCGACTTCTACTCCAACCCGGGCTTCTCGTTCACCGGCTTCCTGCGTGCGATCAAGAACAACATGTTCGGCGGCGGCGGTCTGCAGGGTGGGTCGACCATCACCCAGCAGTACGTCAAGAACGCACTGGTCGGCGATGAGCGATCCGGCGTCGGCGGGCTGATCCGCAAGGCCAAGGAGTTGGTCATCTCGACGAAGATGGCCGGCCAGTGGTCCAAAGACCAAGTGATGCAGGCCTATCTGAACATCATCTATTTCGGGCGCGGCTCCTACGGCATCGCGGCGGCCTCGCAAGCCTACTTCGGCAAACCGGTCGAGCAACTCACCGTCGCCGACGGTGCCCTGCTGGCTGCGCTGATCCAGCGACCGTCGGGCCTGGATCCCGCGGTGGATCCCGACGGTGCCGCCGACCGGTGGAACTGGGTGCTCGACGGCATGGTCGATATCGGCGCGCTGTCCGAGAGCGACCGCGCCCAGCAGGTCTTCCCGGCGACCGTGCCCCCGGATCAGGCCAGCCAGCAGAACCAGACCACCGGTCCGAACGGGCTGATCGAACGTCAGGTCACCAGGGAGCTGCAGGATCTGTTCGACGTCAGTGAGCAGGCGCTGAACACCGAGGGGCTGCAGGTCACCACGACGATCGACCCGCAGGCGCAGGAGTCCGCCGAGGAGGCCGCGTCGAAGTACCTGGACGGGCAGGATCCCACCATGCGCACGGCGATCGTCTCGGTCGACCCGCATGACGGTGCGATCAAGGCGTATTACGGCGGATCGGATGCCAACGGTTTCGATTTCGCCCAGGCCGGGTTGCCGACCGGATCCTCGTTCAAGGTCTTCGCGCTGGTCGCTGCGCTGCAGCAGGGCATCGGGCTGGGCTATCAGATCGACAGCTCACCGGTCACCGTCAACGGCATCAAGATCAGCAACGTGGAGGGTGAGGGTTGCGGCGTGTGCTCGGTCGCCGAGGCGCTCAAGCGCTCGCTCAACACGAGCTACTACCGGCTGATGCTGAAGTTGAAGAACGGCCCGGAGGACGTCGCCAAGGCGGCCCACGACGCGGGGGTGGCCGAGAGCTTCCCCGGCGTCGAGCACACCCTGTCCGAGGACGGTAAAGGCGGCCCGCCGAACAACGGTGTGGTGCTGGGCCAGTACCAGTCCCGGGTGCTCGACATGGCCTCGGCGTACGCGACGCTGGCGGCGTCGGGCATGTACCACAAGCCGCACTTCGTGCAGAAGGTCGTCAACTCCTCGGGCCAGGTGCTGTTCGATGCGTCGCAGCAGGACGACGGTGAACAACGGATCGACAAGGCCGTCGCCGACAATGTGACCTCGGCGATGCAGCCGATCGCGGGCTGGTCGCGCGGACACAATCTGGCCGGCGGGCGGCCGTCGGCGGCCAAGACCGGAACCAACCAGCTCGGCGACACCGAGGACAACCGGGACGCCTGGATGGTGGGCTACACACCGTCGTTGTCGACCGCGGTCTGGGTCGGCACCACCGAGGGCACCAAACCGCTGCAGAACCAGTGGGGTGGGCCGATCTACGGTTCCGGGCTGCCGTCCGACATCTGGAAGTCCACGATGGACGGTGCGCTGGACGGCACCGACAACGAGTCGTTCCCCAAGCCCACCGAGATCGGCGGCTACGCCGGTGTGCCGCAGGCTCCGGCCGCGCCCACCAGGTCGTCGGAGCCCAACGGCGGGCCCGGGACCGATCCGTCGTTGCCGTCGCAGACCGTCATCCAGCCGACCATCGAGGTGGCGCCGGGCATCACCATCCCGATCGGGCCGCCGACGACGGTGCCGGTCGGCCCGTCGTCGCCAGGGGTCCCGGTGGTCCCGGATCCCGCCGCCCCGGGCGGCCCGATGACCCCGGTGACCCCGGTGGCTCCGGGTCCGCCAGGCGTGCCGGGGGCGCCGCCGCCTCCGTGACGGATCGGGTATCGCCGGCCGAACTGGGGGAGGATCGGCGCAGCGACGACGACCGCGACCTCCCCAGCCGCAACGACGTGTTGGGTTCGGCGCTGTCCGGGATGGTCGGTGGCCCGGTCGGGCGCCACGCGCTGATCGGGCGGGCGCGGTTCATGACGCCGCTGCGGGTGATGTTCGTGATCGCGGTGGTGTTTCTGGCGCTCGGCCACACCACCAAGGC